>NZ_JAAKGN010000005.1:0-31106 GCF_011039295.1 Modestobacter sp. KNN46-3
CGGCTGTGGATGGGCGAGACGCGCGTGCCTCCGCACACCGGCTCCGGCGACCACCACCACGGCGACTCGGAGACCGCGATCCACGTGCTGCGCGGCCACCCGGTGTTCGTCTTCGCCGAGCACGGCGGTCGAGCAGATCCAGGCCACCCTCGACGCCACCCACGCCCAGCAGGTCGACAACGAGATGGGCACCGAGCGCTACGCCTACCTCTTCGAGCCGGGCACCTACGGCACCGACAGCGACCCGCTGCAGATCAAGGTCGGCTACTACACGGAGATCTCGGGGCTGGGCGCCTCGCCGTCCGACGTGGTGATCAACGGCAAGGTCGAGACCTACAACCGCTGCCTCGCCCCGGACAACTGCATCGCGCTGAACAACTTCTGGCGCACCGTCTCGAACCTGACGATCCAGGTCAACGGCACCGGGCAGGACGGCTGCCGGGCGCCGACGAACTTCTGGGCCGTCTCCCAGGCGGTGTCCATGCGCCGGGTCCAGGTGCAGGGGGGCGACCTCTCGCTGATGGACTACTGCACCGCGGGGCCGCAGTACGCCAGCGGCGGGTTCATCGCCGACTCGACCGCCGGCACCGTCATCAACGGCTCGCAGCAGCAGTGGTACACCCGGAACAGCGTGATCGCCGAGTGGACCAACGGCGTGTGGAACCAGGTCTTCTCCGGCGTCGAGGGCGCTCCGGTCGACGCCACGTTCCCCGACCCGCCGTACACCACGCTGGAGACCACCCCGGTCAGCCGGGAGAAGCCGTTCCTGTTCCTGGACGAGCGCGGCCGCTACGCCGTCCGGGTGCCGGACGCCCAGCGCGACACCCGGGGGGTGAGCTGGGACGACGGGATGACCGCCGGGCGCACCATCCCGCTGTCGGAGTTCCTGGTCGTCACCCCGGACACCGGGTTCGGGCGGATCAACGCGCAGCTCGCCCGGGGTGGGCACCTGCTGTTCACCCCCGGGGTCTACGACGTCGCGCACAGCCTCGAGGTCAAGCGGGCGGACACCGTCGTCCTGGGCATCGGGCACGCGACGCTCACCGCCACCCGCGGGGTCACCCCGCTGGAGGTCGAGGACGTGCCGGGCGTGGTCGTCGCCGGGCTCACCATCGACGCCGGGAGCCAGCTGTCCCCGGTGCTGCTGCAGGTGGGGGACGGCAAGGGCCGGTCCCGGTCCGACGCGGCGGACCCGACGACGCTGTCCGACGTCTACTTCCGGGTCGGCGGCCCGCACGTCGGGAAGGCCGACGTCGCCCTGCAGGTGAACAGCGACCACGTGCTCATCGACCACACCTGGGTGTGGCGCGCCGACCACGGGGTCGAGGACTTCACCGCCGGAGTCAACGGCGACACCGACCGCTGGGGGACCAACGTCGGACGCAACGGCGTGGTCGTCAACGGCGACGACGTCACCGCCACCGGCCTCTTCGTCGAGCACTTCCAGCAGCACAACACCATCTGGAACGGCGAACGCGGCCGGGTCGTGCTGTACCAGAACGAGATCCCCTACGACCCGCCGTCGCAGGCCGACTGGCAGGAGCCGGACGGCACGCTCGGCTGGGCCGGCTACAAGGTCGGTGACCACGTCCGGCAGCACCGGCTGGACGGCGGTGGGGTCTACGGCTACCAGCGCAACGCCGAACCCGGCATCACCACCGAGACGGGGTTCGAGGTGCCGGTCACGCCGGGCGTGCAGCTGCACCACGTCATGACCGTCCACCTGGACGGCATCGGCGTGATCGAGAACGTGGTCAACGACGTGGGGGGCCGGTCGGACGCCAGCACCCAGGGCACGCCGCAGTACGTCGTGGACTACCCGGGCTGACCCGTCGCCGGCGGGCCGGGGCGTCGTGCCCCGGCCCGCCGGTCACGCCGAGCCCCGGACCACCAGCCGCAGCACCTCGGCCCGCTCGGGGGCGGGCGCCGGGGCGCCGTCCAGCGCCGCGGCGACGGCGGTGGCGATGGCCCGGGCCTGCACTCCTGCGTCCTGGGCGACGGTGGTCAGCGCCGGGTCGCTCAGCCGTGCGGCGGGGACGTCGTCGACCCCGATCACCGCGACGTCGCCCGGTACCGACAGCCCGCAGCCGCGCACGCCGGCGACGACCGCGAGCGCCACCTCGTCGTTGTAGGCGGCCACCGCGGTGACCCCCGCGCTCCGCCAGGCGCGGACGGCGGCGGTGGCCGAAGCGACGTCCAGGTCGACGTCCTGCACCACCGGCGCGGCCAGCCCGCGGCGCGCGCACTCGGCGCGGACCCCGCTGAGCCGCCGCTCGGCGAAGTCGGCGAGCCGGGGCTCGACGGGTGCGGCCCAGCCGAGGTGGACGTGCCCGGTGTCGGCCAGGTGCCGCACCTGCAGCTGTCCGACCCGGGTCTGCGGGACGGCGAAGACCGCGCGCGGGTCCTCGTCGAGGGAGGTGTTGAGCACCTGGATCCCGGCCCGGCGCATGGCGTCGGCGTCCTCCGCCCCGAACTCGGTGAAGCCGACGACGGCGCGCGGGGTGACCGCCCGCCAGAGCTCCGCCAGCGGGCGAGGCCCCCGGCCGTGGTGCACCAGCACCGACAGCTGCCGGTCGGCCAGCTCCCGGGTCAGCTCGTCGAGGACGGTGTCGAGGACCGGCCCCACCGTCCAGTTCGGCAGCACGCAGAGCACCAGGTCGCTGCGGCCGCTGCGCAGCGTCCGGGCAGCGGCCGAGGGGGAGTAGCCGAGCCGGGCCGCCGCGGCCAGCACCCGTTCCCGGGTGTCGGCGGAGATCATCGCGCCGTGCTTGTCGTTGAGCACGTAGCTCACCGTCGTCCGGCTGACGCCGCTCTCCAGGGCGACGTCGGCGCTGGTGACCCGTGGCACGTCTCTCCTCCCGCCCGGTGTGCTGCGGTGATCGTGCCGTACCGGTCACGGACGGGGAACGCGCTCGCTCGCCGACCGGGCGCCGGCACCCGACCGCAGGGCCGGGACGGTGCGCCGGCCGGCCCAGCTCCGCGATCGCCGCCGCTGGCGCGGTGGTGTCGCCGGCCGCGCTGCTGACCGCTCCGGACGCAGGCTCAGTGCGGGCAGCGTGCGGTGCACCAACGGGCCGATGCCGAGCGCGTACAGCACGGTGCCGACGCCGACGTTGCCCCCGAGCGCCCAGCCGGTGGCCAGGACGCCGACCTCGATCGTCGTGCGGACGACCCGCAGCGACATCCCGCGCGCGGCCAGGCCGGTGCTGAGCCCGTCGCGGGGGCCGGCGCCGAGGCCCGCACCGATGTACGCGCCGGTGGCGATCCCGTTGAGGAGGATGCCGACCAGCAGCAGCGGCACCCGGACCGACAGGGTGGTCGGTGCGGGGACCAGGGCCAGCGTGGCGTCGAGGGCGACGCCGAGCACCAGCACGTTGCCGACGGTCCCGACGCCCGGCCGGAGTCGCAGCGGGACCCAGGCCAGCAGGACCAGCGCGCCGACGAGGATGGTCCAGGTGCCGATGGACAGGCCGAAGCTGCGGGACAGCCCCTGGTGCAGCACGGCCCACGGCATCTGCCCGAGTCCGGCCTGCAGCATCAATCCGGAGCTGAAGCCGTAGAGCAGCAGCCCGGCGAGCAGGAGCACCGCGCGGGTGGGGCGACGGTCGAGGGGCATCGGGTCGATCAGGAGCATGCCCTCACCCAAACCGAGCTTGGCCTTGTCCGAACAGGGCCAAGTGGACGACGATGGCCCGGTGCGCACCGACCGGCTGGCCGACCTCCTGGGACCCTGGCTGGACGGCGGCCGGGCCTACGCCGGTGTGGCCGCCGGGATCCGCGGCCTCGCGCTCGACGGCCGGCTGTCGGTGGGCGCCCGGGTGCCGTCGGAACGGCAGCTGGCCCAGGCGCTGGGCCTGAGCCGCACCACCGTCACCGCCGCCTACGACGTGCTGCGTGGTGAGGGCTACCTGCACAGCGCGGCAGGCGCCGGGAGCCGGGTGACCCTGCCGTCGTCCGCGCCGGTCCGCCCGGACGCCGACCCGGGGGAGCCGGCCGTCGTCCGGGACCTCACCATCGCGGCGGCCCCGGCACCCGCCCAGCTGCTCGACGCCGTCGCCGGGGCCACCGCCGACCTGCGCCCGCTGCTGGCCGGCCACGGCCTGCACCCCTACGGCCTGCCGGCGTTGCGCACCGCGATCGCCGGGCACCTGACCCGTCGCGGCCTGGCCACCGAACCGGAGCAGGTGCTGGTCACCAACGGGGCGCTGGCGGGCTGGGACCTGCTGCTGCGCACCGTCACCCGGCCCGGGCAGCGGGCACTGGTCGAACAGCCCACCTACCCGGCGGCGCTGGACTGCCTCGCGGCCCACCACCTGCGGCCGGTCGCGCTGCCGGTGGGCGCCGACGGCTGGGAGCTGCCGGGCGCCGCAGCCGACGTCGCGCTGGTGACCCCGGACGGGCAGAACCCGACCGGCCTGCTCGCCGACGACGGCCAGCGCCGGGCGTTGCTGGCCGCCGTCGACGCCCCGGTGGTCGCCACGGACGAGACGTTCGCCGAGCTGGTGCTCGACGGCGCCCGGCCCACCGCGCTCGCCGCGCTCGACCGCCGGGTCGTGACCCTCGGCTCGATGAGCAAGGCGTACTGGTCGGGGCTGCGGGTGGGCTGGGTGCGGGCGGACCCGACGCTGCTGGCCCGGCTGGCCCAGGCGCGCGGCACGGTCGACCTCAGCAGCCCGGTGCTGGAGCAGTTGGTCGCCGCCCGGCTGCTCGCCGTCGCCGACGACGTGCTCGCCGACCGGGTCGGCTGGCTGACCGCCGCCCGGGACGGGCTGCTCGCCGCACTCGCCGCACGACTGCCGGACTGGCGCGTCGAGCGGCCGCGGGCCGGCTCGGTGCTCTGGGCGCAGCTGCCGGGGGAGAGCTCCACCCGGCTCGCCGCGCACGCCCTCGACCTGGGCCTACGGGTGACTCCGGGGCCGCGGTTCACCGTCGACGGCACCGCCGACCGGTGGCTCCGGCTGCCGCTGAGCGTGCCGCCGGAGCAGGCCGACGAGGTGGCCGCCGTGCTGCAGGCGGCCTGGGCGCGCACGGCGAGCGGGGCGAACAGCCGCCGCACGCCGTCCCGCTGGACCGCCTGACGTCCAGTGTCACGGGCAGGTGCCCCGCACCTGCGGACTCCACCGACCCACCCGCAGCCGGAGCCGGCCGGCCCAGGCTCGCCGGCGACGTGGGCGACATGATGTCCGGGTGATCCCAGAGGGCTACGAGCTGCGCGACGTCGCGCCACAGGTCGAGGAGTACCTGACACTGCGGCGGCGGTCCGGGCTGTCGCCGAAGACGTCGAACCAGGCCACCGCGGCCCTGTCGGGCAGTTGGGCGGCGGCTTCGGTGGTGCACTCGGGGACGGCGGTCGCCATGGGCCGGGTGATCGGGGACGGCGGCTGGTACTTCCACGTGGTCGACATGGCGGTGCTGCCGGAGCACCAGCGGCGGGGGCTGGGCGATGCCGTGCTCACCCGGCTGCTGGCACGCATCGCGGCGGTCGCTCCGCCGAACGCCTACGTCAACCTGCTCGCCGATCCACCCGGCCGCCGGCTGTACGCCCGGCACGGCTTCGTCGAGACGGCACCGGACTCGATCGGGATGGCCCTGCGGTTCTGATGGTCGGCCTTGATCAGAGCAGCTTGAGGGTGAGCGCCTGACGGCCCTCCTCCGAGCGGGCGGTGGCCATCCGCTCGGCGCTCGGGGTGCCGTACTCCGTCGTCCGCTGGCGGGCCGGCCGGCCGATCGCGGCGGCCATCGCCTCCAGCTCGGCGATCGTCTTCAGCGACCCGTTGCCGGAGCCCGCCATCCGGCTGATCGTCTCCTCCATCAGCGTGCCGCCCAGGTCGTTGGCACCGCCGTCGAGCATCGCCTGGGTGCCGGTGTCGCCGAGCTTCACCCACGAGGTCTGGATGTTGTCGATCCGACCGTGCAGCAGCAGCCGGGCCACGGCGTGCACCGCCCGGTTCTCCCGGTTCGTCGGCCCCGGGCGGGCCACCCCGGCCAGGTAGATCGGCGCGTTGTGGTGCACGAAGGGCAGCAGCACGAACTCGCGGAAGCCGCCGGTCCGGTCCTGGAGCGCAGCCAGGGTCCGCAGGTGGCCGACCCAGTGGGCGGGGGTGTCGACGTGGCCGTACATCATCGTCGAGGTCGTCGGCAGGCCCACGGTGTGCGCCGTCTCGACGATCTCCAGCCAGGTCGCCGTCGGCAGCTTGCCCTTGGTGAGCACCCAGCGGACGTCGTCGTCCAGGATCTCCGCCGCGGTGCCGGGGAGGGAGTCGACCCCGGCCTCCTTCGCCGCGGTGAGGAAGTCGCGGAAGCTCAACCCGGTGCGGGCGGCGCCGTTCACCACCTCCATCGGCGAGAAGGCGTGCAGGTGGATGTCGGGACGGCGCGACTTCACCTCCCGGGCCAGGTCGAAGTAGGCGGTGCCGGGCAGGTCGGGGTGGATGCCGCCCTGCATGCAGATCTCGGTGGCCCCGCCGGCCCAGGCCTCGTCGACCCGGTCGCCGACCTGCTGCATCGACAGGGTGAAGGCGTCGGCGTCGGTGCGCCGCTGGGCGAACGCGCAGAACCGGCAGCCGGTGTAGCAGACGTTGGTGAAGTTGACGTTCCGGTTCACCACGTAGGTGACGTCGTCGCCGTTGACGTCCCGGCGGACGGCGTCGGCCAGCGCGCACAGGTGCTCGAGGTCGGTGCCGTCGGCGCCGAGCAGGGTCAGGTACTCGGCGTCGGAGAGCCCTGCCGGGTCCTGCTCGGCGTGCAGCAGCGCGGCCAGCACCTCCCGGTCGCCGACGGTCAGCGCGGTCGACGAGCCGTCGCGGGCGGCGACGGTCGCCTCGCGCAGCTCCGACCAGTCGCCGTAGACGGCGTCGAAGTCGCTGCGCCGGTCGCCGGTGCGGCCCACGGTGTCGATCTCGGTGTGCAGGTCGACCCGGCCGGAGGAGGTCCAGGCCTCGTCCGGCTCCTGCCACGGCAGGCCCACCGGGAGCCGGCCCTCCACCGCCAGGCCGTCGGAGCCGGCGAGCGCGGAGACGTGTGGGCGCACCCGCGGGTCCAGCCACGGCTCGGGCTGGGTCACGTAGCCGGGCTGGGCGGCCAGCCGCTCGCGCAGCGTGAACCCGGCCTCGGCGCTCAGCGCGGCGAGCTTGTCGATGTTCGGCCACGGCCGCTCCGGGTTGACGTGGTCAGGGGTGAGCGGGGAGACCCCGCCCCAGTCGTCGACGCCGGCACGCAGCAGCAGGCCGAGCTCGGTCGAGTCGCTGAGGTTCGGCGGTGCCTGCACCCGGGCGGCCGGGCCCAGCATCAGCCGGCTGACCGCGACCGCGGCCACGTACTCCTGCAGGTCCAGGTCGTCGTGGGCGGCCATCGCGGTGCGCGGCTTGGCCCGGAAGTTCTGCACGATGACCTCTTGCACGTGCTGGTGCCGCCGGGCCGAGGCGCGGATCTCGGCGATCGCGTCGACCCGCTCGGCGTAGTTCTCCCCGATGCCCAGCAGCACGCCGGTGGTGAACGGGACGGCGGAACGGCCGGCGTCCTCCAGCACCCGCAGCCGGACGGCGGGCTCCTTGTCCGGGCTGCCGAAGTGCGGGCCGCCCTTCTCCGACCAGAGCCGGGTCGCCGTCGTCTCCAGCATCATCCCCATCGAGGCGGCGACCGGCTTGAGCCGCTGGATCTCCTCCCACGACAGCACGCCGGGGTTCAGGTGGGGGAGCAGCCCGGTCTCCTCCAGCACCCGGATCGCCATCGCCCGCAGGTAGCCCAGCGTCGAGTCGAAGCCGTGCGCCTCCAGCCACTCGGCGGCGACCGGCCAGCGCTCCTCCGGACGGTCGCCCAGGGTGAACAGCGCCTCCTTGCACCCCAGCGCGGCCCCGGCCCGGGCGACGTCGAGCACCTCGTCCGGCGACAGGAACGGCGCCTTGCCCTGCGCGCGGAGCTGGCCGGGCGTGGTCACGAACGTGCAGTAGTGGCACCGGTCGCGGCACAGGTGGGTGAGCGGGATGAACACCTTGCGGCTGTACGTGACCACCCCCGGGCGGCCGGCCGAGGCGAGCCCGGCGTTCCGCACCCGGGAGGCCGCGGTCAGCAGCCGGTCCAGCGGTTCGCCCTCGCCCAGCCCGCGGGCGTGCAGCAGGGTCTCGGCCTCGGTGGCGTCCAGCGTCACCCCGCGCTCGGCGCGCACCAGGGCACGGCGGAGGGCAGAGGGCGACGGGGCGGGGAGTGACTGGCTCATCTCCGCTCCGACGCTATCCCCGTGGGCTGACACCCGCGCCCCCCAGCCCCCGGCCCGGCCACCCCTGCGGCCACCAGAATGGCCATTTCGGTGGTCACGGGGTCAGCTCAGGGCGGTGACGGCGATGTCGGTGGCGCGGGCGATGAGTGCGTCGGAGTACTCGGCGTCCGCCTCGTCCCGGCTGGAGAGCACCGCGAGCACGATCGGGGCGCCGTCCGGTGGCCAGACCACGGCGATGTCGTTGCGGGTGCCGTGGCCGCCGCCCCCGGACTTGTCCGCGACCTGCCAGTCCGCCGGCACGCCGGCCCGGACGAGGGTGCCGCCGGTCGCGTTGTCCCGCATCCACCCGGTGAGCAGGTCGCGGTCGGCCGGGTCGAGGGCGTCTCCCAGCAGCACGGCCTGCAGGTCGGTGGCCAGGGCGCGGGGCGTGCTGGTGTCCCGCACGTCACCGGGGACGGCGGTGTTCAGCGCGGTCTCGGTCCGGTCCACCGACGTCACGTCGTCGCCGAGGTCGCGCAGCGCCTGCTCCAGGCCTGCCGGGCCGCCGAGCCGGTCGAACAGCAGGTTCGCCGCGGTGTTGTCGCTGTGCTGCACCGCCGCCGCGGCCAGCTCGCGCAGCGGCAGGCCCGCGCCGACGTGTGCCTCGGTCACGGGGGAGTGGGGCACCAGGTCCTCGGCGGTGTAGGTGACGACCTGGTCGAGCTCGGCGTCGCTGGTCCGGTCCAGCACCGCGGCGGCCGACAGCGCCTTGTGCGTGGAGGCGTAGCCGAACCGCTCGTCGGCGCGGTGCGCGACGACCTGCCCGGACCCGGTGTCGACCGCGTAGAGCCCCAGCCGGGCGTCGAACTCGCCCTCCAGCGCCGTCAGCGCCTCCCCGACCGCCGGGGCGGGGGTGGCAGGGAGGGTGCTCGACGACGGGGCGGACGACGAGGACGACGGCGCCGCCACCGGACCCGGACCGCCCGAGCAGCCCGCGAGCGCCAGCAGCGCCGTCAGCGCCACGGCCGCCCGCTGCGCACGCACCGGGAGACCTTGGTCGGCGCACAGCGGCCGCATCACGGCCGCCGCAGGGGTGCACCGACGCCGTCGGCCCAGCGGCCGCGCAGTCGCACCAGCGGGTCGCCGTCCCCGAGCACCGGGACGCCCTCCACCGTCAGCAGCACCACGACGTGGCTGCCGGCCTCGACCACCGAGGCGACCGTGCAGTCCAGCGCCGCAAGCGCGCCGTCCAGCACGATCGCGTCGCTGACCGGGGCGCGGTGCCAGGGCACCGACTCCAGCAGGTGTCGGGCGCTGGGCCGCCCCGCCGAGGCGAACCGGCTGGCCAGGATCGCCTGGTCGGTGCTCAGCACGTTCACCGCGCCGCTGCCGATGCCCTGCAGCACCTCGGCCGGGTACCCGTCGGCGGCCAGCCCGAGGGCGATGAGCGGCGGGTCGGCGGAGACGCTCATCACCGAGGTGACCGTCGTCCCGACGTCGTCGATGTCGTCGCGCACCGTCAACAGCACGACCCCCGCGGCGTACTGGCGCAGGGCGGCGGCGTGGTCGGCGGGATCGACAGGCACGGGGGTCAGTCGACCACAATGCCGAGGTGACCACTGCGAAGCAGACGTACGACGTCATCGTCCTGGGTGCCGGATCGACAGGGGAGAACGTCGCCGACATCGCCACCCGCGGCGGGCTGAGCACGGTGCTGGTGGAGAGCGAGCTGGTGGGCGGCGAGTGCTCGTACTGGGCGTGCATGCCCAGCAAGGCGCTGCTGCGGGGCAGCGAGGCGCTGGCCCAGGCCCGCGCCGTGTCCGGCGCCGCGGCCGCGGTCACCGGCGAGCAGGACGTCGCCGCCACCCTCGACCGCCGGGACGGCTTCACCAGCCACTGGGACGACGCCGGCCAGGCGCAGTGGGTCGAGAGCGCCGGGATCACCCTGGTGCGCGGGCACGGGCGGCTGGTGGGGGAGAAGCGGGTCGTCGTGGCCCAGGACGACGGCACGGACCTGGTGCTGCTCGCCCGGCACGCCGTCGCCGTCTGCACCGGGTCCCGCGGCGCCGTCCCGCCGGTCGAGGGCCTGGCCGACGTGCAGCCGTGGACCCCGCGGGAGGCGACCAGCGCGAAGGAGGCGCCGGGCCGGCTGCTGGTGCTCGGTGGCGGCTACGTCGGCAGCGAGATGGCCACCGCCTGGCAGCAGCTGGGCTCCTCGGTGACCCTGCTGCAGCGCGGGGGCCGGCTGCTGCCGGCCCTGGAGCCGGCCGCCGGCGAGGCGGTCGAGGCGTCGCTGCGGGCGATGGGCGTCGACGTCCGGCTGAACAGCGAGGTGCGCTCGGCCCGCCGGGAGGACGGCGGCGACGTGGTGCTCACGACCGCCGACGGGGAGTTCCGCGGCGACGAGGTGCTGGTCGCCACCGGCCGCGCCGCCAACACCGACGAGATCGGGCTGGACACGGTCGGCCTGGAGCCGGGCCGGTACCTGGACGTCGACGAGTCGCTGCAGGTGCCCGGCGTCCCGTGGCTCTACGGCGTCGGCGACGTCAACGGCCGCCAGCAGCTGACCCACATGGGCAAGTACCAGGCGCGCCAGGCCGGCGCCGCGATCGTCGCCCGGGCGCGCGACGAGGAGGTCGACCTGGCCGACTGGTCGCCGTTCGTCGCCACCGCCGACCGGCGGGCGACGCCGAGCGTGGTGTTCACCGACCCGCAGGTCGCCGCGGTCGGGCTGACCGCCGTGGAGGCCGCCGACGCCGGCGTCCCGCACCGGGTCGTGGAGTACCCGATCGGCAGCATCGCCGGCGCCTCGCTCTTCGCCGACGGCTACGCCGGGACGGCGATCGCCGTGGTGGACACCGAGCGCGAGGTGCTGCTCGGCGTCACGTTCGTCGGCTCCGGGGTGGCCGAGCTGCTGCACTCGGCAACGATCGCGGTGGTCGGCGAGGTGCCGATCAGCCGGCTCTGGCACGCCGTCCCGTCCTACCCGACGATCAGCGAGAGCTGGCTGCGCCTGCTCGAGACGTACCGGGGCTGACGGGTGCACGACGGGAGCCGGATCGGCCTCGTGCTGCACCCGCACCGCGACTGCGTGGGCGCGGTGGCCCAGGTGCTGGCCTGGACCACGACGCACGGGGTGGAGCTGGTCGCCGCGGCAGCGGACGTCGAGCGGCTGCACCTGCACGGTGTGACGCCGGTGGACGTCGCCGAGCTGGCCAGCAGCTGCGACGGGATCATCGCCCTCGGCGGTGACGGCACGCTGCTCGGCGCGATGCGGATGGTGGTCGCCGACCCCGTCCCGGTGCTGGGCGTCAACTTCGGCCGGCTGGGCTTCCTCACCGAGGTCGAGGGCCAGGAGCTGGACGGGGCGCTCACCGCGCTGGCCGAGGGCCGCTCGACGCTGGAGTCGCGCAGCTGTCTGGTGGTGCGGGGGCCGGGCTGGGAGACCGTGGCCTTCAACGACGTCGTCCTGGCCCGGGTGCCGGGGGAGGGCATGGTCGACGCGACCCTGTCGGTGGCCGGCCGCCGTTACGGCCACTACCGGAGCGACGCGCTGATCATCGCCACCCCCATGGGGTCGACGGCCTACAACTTCGCCGCCGGCGGTCCGGTGATGTCCCCCGGGGCCGCGGGCGTGCTCGTCACCCCGTCGGCGCCGTTGAACGGCATCGACCGCACCGTGGTGCTGGGGCCGCACGAGCCGCTGCACCTGGCGCTGCCCGAGACCGCCGGGCACCCGGCCGTGGAGGTGGACGGCCTGGTGGTCGGTCGCCTGGGCCCGGGGGACGAGCTGCACGTCGAGGCCCGCGCGGACGCCGGGCTGCTGGTGCGGCTGGACGACTGGCTGGCCGCCGACCGCAGCCGGGTCAAGCTCTCGCTGCTGGACCTCCCGCTGTTGCCGGAGGAGCTGATGGAGCTGGTGCCCGAGGAGCTTCGCCGACGGACACCGGGCGGGGTGCCGGCCCCGGGCACCGGCCCGGCGCGCGCCCCGCAGGGCGCCCGCGGGCCCGGCGACGAGGTCGGCTGAGCCGGCCGGCGGCAACGGGGCGACGCGGGGGCCGGCCGGACCCCGTCACCCTGGCGCCCGGTGGGGCGTGGTGCAGTAGGGGACGTGCAACCGGGCAGTGATCGTCGGACGTGGCAGCGGTACATCGCGCTGGGGGACTCCTTCACCGAGGGCCTCAGCGACCCCGAGCCCGGGACGCCGGACTCCTTCCGGGGCTGGGCCGACAGGCTCGCCGAGCACCTCGCCGCGGCCTCGCCGTCGGGCACCGTCGAGTACGCGAACCTCGCCGTCCGCGGCCGGCTGCTGGCGCAGGTGCTGACCGAGCAGGTGCCGGTCGCGCTCGCCTCCGGACCCGACCTGGTGAGCCTGGTCGCCGGTGGCAACGACCTGCTGCGCCCGGGCGCCGACCCCGACCAGCTGGCCGCGGACCTGGAGGCCGCCGTCGCCTCCCTCCGCGCGGCCGGAGCCGACGTGCTGCTGGCCACCGGCGTGGACCCACGGCAGACGCCGATCATCCGCCGCACCCGGGGCCGGGTCGCGGTCTTCAACACCCACCTGTGGTCGATCGCCGCCCGGCAGGGCGCCGTCGTGCTGGACCAGTGGGGCGCCTCCTGGGTCCAGGACGCGCGGATGTGGGACCCGGGCGACCGGATCCACCTGACGCCCGAGGGGCACCGACGGACGGCGCTCGCCGCCGCGGCCGCGCTGGGCGTCCCGGTGGCCGGCGACGACACGGACTGGCGCACCCCGCTGGACCCGGCGCCGCCGCTGCCGGTGCGGGAGGTGGTCGGCCAGGAACTCGCCTGGGTGCGCGGGTTCGTCCTGCCATGGATCGGCCGCCGGCTGCGCGGTGAGTCCTCGGGCGACGGGCGGGCGGCCAAGCGACCCGATGCGCTCCCGTTGCGCGCCGGCGTCGTCACCGTGCCGGACTCCTGACCAGGGGAACGGACTCCTGACCCGGGGAACGGACGCGCAGGTCCGTTCCCCGGGTCAGCTGCGGCCGACCTCCGGCAGGTCGCCGGTGTCCAGGCCCAGCCGCTGCTGGAAGGACTCCAGCCACGGGCGCAGCCCGGAGAGGTCGGTCGGGTCGGCGGTCAGCGCCCGCAGGTCGCCCAGCTCCGCGGGCTCCCGCGGCCCGGGGACGCCCGGGGCGTCGGGGGCACCGTTGGCGGCCAGCAGCGCACGCAGTTCCAGGAGCGCGCTGGAGGGCCGGAAGACGCCCGGGTCGAAGGAGTCGCCCTGCGGTGACCCCGCCTCGGGCACCTCGTCGCGCACCGGGGCGTCGGCCGACGGCGTGGACGGGGGCTCCGACGTGGTCCCCTGGAGCTCGAAGGAGTCGAGCTGGGGGACGGCGGCGCTGCCCACGGCCGGGCCGGACCCGTCGAGGTCCTGCTCGGCGAGCGCGGCACCCAGGTCGAACCCGGGTCCTGGCTCGTCGTCGTCCGATCCGGACCACTCCGGCTGGGGCCCGGCGGCGGAGCTGTCATCGGCTGCCGGGGCCGGGTCCGGCGTCGGGTGCACCGGCGGGTCGTCGAGGTCACCGAGCCGCGGGGGCGCCGGGTACTCGTCGAGCTCGCGGGCCGGCAGCGGGGCGGGCCGGCCGAAGGCGTAGCCCTGGGCCATCGCGCAGCCGTGCTCGCGCAGCCAGCGGGCCTGCTCGCCGTCCTCGATGCCCTCGGCGATCACCTGCAGGCCCATGCCCTGACCGAGCTGGAGCAGGCCCTGCACCAGGGCCGCGGTGGCCGGCTGGGCGACGATGTCGGCGACGAAGGAGCGGTCGATCTTCAGGGTGTGGATGGGCAGCCGGTGCAGCGCGGTGATGGCGGAGTAGCCGGTGCCGAAGTCGTCCAGCGCCAGGGTCACGCCCGTCTCGGTCACCGTGTCGACGGCGTGCAGCGTCGCGTCCGCGGCGAACAGCGCGGTCGACTCGGTGATCTCCAGCTCCAGCCGGTCCGGCGCCAGCCCCGACTCGGCCAGGGCGTCGGCGACGAGCTCGCTGAAGCCCGGCTCGGCCAGGTGCCGGGCGGAGATGTTCACGTGCACCCGGAGGGAGGGGTCCCAGCCGGCGGCGTCCCAGCAGGCCTGGTGCAGCACCCAGGCGCCCAGGCGGGAGGTGAGTCGGTTGTCCTCGGCGGCGGACAGGAACGCGCCGGGGGGCAGCAGCCCGCGGGTCGGGTGCTGCCAGCGGATGAGCGCCTCGTAGCCCAGCAGGTGCTCGTCGGACAGCGCGACGATCGGTTGGTAGAACAGCCGCAGCTCGCCGGCCTCCAGCGCGTGCCGGAGGTCGGTCTCCAGCTGCAGCTGGTCGACGTAGCCCTCGCCGAGCGCCTCGTCGTGCACCTCGATCCGGCCACGGCCGCCGCTGGCCTTGGCCCGGGCGAGCGCGCTGTGCGCCTGCCGCAGCAGGGCCTCGGGGGCGAGGTCGGACCCCAGCGTCATGCCGACGCTGGCCGACAGGGTCACCTCGCGGTCGAGCACGTGGAAGGGCTCGTCGAGCACGCCGAGCAGGCGGTCGGCCAGGGTGTGCAGCCCTTCGACGTCCTCGACGTCCTCGGCGAGGACGAGGAACTCGTCGGCCCCGAAGCGGACGGCGGTGTCCTCCACCCGGGTGCTCCAGCGCAGCCGGTCGGCGACCTGGCAGAGCAACTGGTCGCCGCCCTCGTGGCCCAGGGAGTCGTTCACGGCGGTGAAGCGGTCCAGGTCCAGGTGCAGCAGCCCGACCAGCGTCCCGCGCCGGCCGGACGCGGCCAGGGCACGCTGCAGCCGCTCGGTGAGGGCCCGCCGGTTGGGCAGCCCGGTCAGCGGGTCGGTGAAGGTGCGCCGGACCAGGTCGTCCTCGACCCGGCGGCGGTCGGTCACGTCGACCAGGGTGAGCAGCACGAACTGCGGCTCGCCGTTGCTGTGGTGGACGAGCTCCTGGGTCTGCATCGCCCAGATGCTGCTGCCGTCCGCGCGGCGCAACCGGCGCTCGCCGACGACCTGCAGCTGGGGGTCCAGCAGCGGGGTGCCGGGCACGTGCTCGGCCGCGCGGTCCTCGAGGGGGACGTCGTCGGGGTGGGTGAGCAGGTCCAGGTGCCGGCCGACGAGCTCGCCGGAGGTCCGGCCGGTCAGCTCGCACATCGCCGGGTTGACGACGAGCAGCCGGCCGTCCGGGTCGACGACGGCCTTGGCGACGGGCGCGGACAGGAAGAGGGCACGGAAGAGCTGGCCGCGGTCGGCCAGCAGCACGTCGGCCGCGCTCAGTCGTCGCCCGGCAGCGCCGGCGGGCCCGGGGGCGCCTGGCGACTCGGGGGCGGGGGTGGTCACCCGGACAGCCTGGACCATGGCCCGCCCCCAGCCGGGGAACCTGCGCGGGACGATTGTGTTCGTGCCGTCACTTTCCGTGACTGGCTGACCTCAGTCGTCCCGCCGGTCCGCTGCGACACACCGACCCCGCCCGCGGCCCGTCACTCGGCGATGGTGACCTCTCGGGAGAAGGCGACGTAGCCGGCGAAGTCCTTGCCGACCCGGTCCACCGCGGACGGCTTGAGGTCGGGGTAGCTCCAGGCGCCGTCCTTGCGGGTGCCCTCCGGCGTGACCACGTCGAAGTACTGGGCCGGCCCCTTCCACGGGCAGGTGTAGGCCGTCGGGCTCTCGGTGAGCGTGCCGGCCGTGACGGCCGACGGCGGGAAGTACCAGTTGCCCTCGATGCGGACGAGCTCGGACTCGGGTGCCTCGGCGATGACGGTGTCCTCGACGGTCGCGCGCATGTGCCTGCTCCTCGGTTCGCTGTGGCTCTGGACACATCCGGCAACGCGCGCACCGCTCCGGGTCATCCCACCGTGGCTCCCGGGAACACCCCCGGCCCCGCCGACGCTCGCCGCAGTGCAGACGACGAGAGGTGAGTGCAGTGGACAAGCGGATCGGTTTCCTGTCCTTCGGGCACTGGCAGCCCATCCCCGGCTCGCAGGTGCGGACCGGGCGGGACGCGCTGGTGCAGAGCGTCGAGCTGGCGGTGGCCGCCGAGGAGCTGGGCCTCGACGGCGCCCACGTGCGGGTGCACCACTTCGCCCGGCAGCTCGCCTCGCCCTTCCCGCTGCTGACCGCCATGGGCATGCGCACCAGCCGGATCGAGCTGGGCACCGGCGTCATCGACATGCGGTACGAGAACCCGCTGTACATGGCCGAGGAGGCCGCGGCCGCCGACCTGCTCATCGGTGAGCGGCTGCAGCTGGGCATCAGCCGCGGCTCACCGGAGACGGCCCTGCGTGGTTCGGAGGCCTTCGGCTACGTGCCGCCGGCGGGCAGCAGCGACGCCGACCTCGCCCGGGAGAAGACGGCGCTGTTCCTGACCGCGATCAGCGGGGCCACCGTCGTGGACGCCGATCCGCGGATGACCGGCGGGGCGTCCGCCCGGCTCGCCGTCCAGCCGCAGTCCCCGGGGCTGCGGCAGCGGATCTGGTGGGGGTCGGGCACCCGGCAGACCGCGGTGTGGACCGCGCAGCAGGGGATGAACCTGATGAGCTCAACCCTGCTGTCCGAGGACACCGGGGTGCCCTTCGACCAGCTGCAGGCCGAGCAGATCGCGCTCTACCGCGCGGCCTGGGCCGAAGCCGGCTGGGCGCACGAACCGCGGGTCTCGGTCAGCCGCAGCGTGCTGCCGATCACCAGCGACCTCGACCGGCAGTACTTCGGCTCGGGTCAGGGCGGCGACGACCAGGTCGGCATCCTGGACGGCGTGCGGGCCCGGTTCGGCAAGAGCTACGTCGGCGAGCCCGACCAGCTGGCCGAGGAGCTGGCCAAGGACGCCGCCGTCCGGGACGCCGACACCCTGCTGCTGACCGTGCCCAACATGCTGGGCGTGGAGTACAACGCCCACCTGCTGGAGACGGTGGCCCGGCACGTCGCCCCGGCCATCGGCTGGGTCGCCCGGTCGGATCGCCCCGCCGGCTGACGGCCGACGGTCAGCTGCGCGGCGCCACTCCCGTGCGGGCCGGCTCCGCAGCGACGGCGAAGAGCTGCGGTTGGTGTCCCTCCCGGCACCGATCAGGGCGATCTGGTCCCGTGCCCGTGACCTCGCCACGGGGCCGTCCCGGAGGCCTCCTCACTCCTCGCCGGTCAGCGCCTCCTCGGCCAGTTCCTCCGGCACCGGGACGCCGGTGAGCTCGAGCAGACGCCGCACGGTCTCCTCGACGAAGAGGTCCTCCGGCTCGTCGTCCTCGTCGTCCGGCGCCAGGAGGGCGGCCACGTCCTGTGGGTCCACCTCCCGCCCGGTCGCCAGCAGCGCCCAGTGGGCGAGCCCGCGGGCCTCGGCGTCGTTGTCCACCGGCGCGCTCGCGGTCGGGTCCTCGAAGTAGACCCGGGGCTGGAAGCCGAGGTAGCACCGGCCACCGGCGTCCCCGGTCGGCCGGTAGTCGATGGTCGCGATGTCGCTGTCGTGGACGTCGATGACCAGGTACCGCTCGCGGCGGGCGTCCGGGCTGGTCCAGGCGCCGTCGCTGTAGGTGAACGTCCCGAAGAGCCCCATGGCGGGGCAGGCTATCGACCGACGTACCGACCATCGGGGCGCGCGCTACGACGGACCGGCCCAGCCGGTGCGGTCGGAGGCTCGTCGGCGGCCGAACCCGCTCGCTCGTGGCCGGGCGCCGCGAGCAACCGGCTGCTGAACGGTGAGAAGACTCTCTCGGCATCCTCGGGCGTGCCTCGCGCCGACCCCGCAGGCTGTGACCGGCCTGTGACATCAGCCGCGCAACAGACGGGTCGCCCACGCACCCCGTCGGCGAGATGTCCGAACCCCTCAACGCGATTGGAGCCCTCGTGCGCCCGTCCCGCATCGTGCTGGCAGCGCTGGTCGCGCTGCTCGCCACCGCCATCGCCACGCCTGCTGCCGCGGCCCCGACCGGCGGATCAGGCGGCCCGCTCACCGACCGCACGTTCCAGACGTTCACCGGCGCCGGGTACACCGCCCAGCACCACGTGTACGCGGCCGGGATCGACCCTTCCCAGCCGGTCGGGCTGCTCGTCTACGCCGACGGCACCGGCGAGTACGGGTTCGAGAACCCGTCGGCCAGCTACTCACTGGGTGGGGTCAACGGGGTCGTCGCCGTGGCGAAGCGGCACAACATGGTCCTGCTGGTGCCCTCCAGCCCCAACCGCGCCTGTCAGTGCTGGGAGCGGGGCGACCCGACCGGGTACGCCGACCACCTCGCCGCGCTGATCGACTCGGTCCACGGCCAGTACGACATCGACCGGGACCGCGTGTGGCTGGGCGGGTACAGCACCGGCGCGCAGCTGATGACCCGGTTCCTGTTCCCCCGGCACTCGGAGCTCTTGACCGGCGGCGGGACCATCGTGATCGGCGGGGGCGGCGCACCCGCGGTCGCTGCGGACGCGTTCCCCGCGTCGCTCAAGGCCAACGTGCACATGCACTGGGACACCGGCGAGCTGGACACCGACACGAACGGGTCCGCGCCTGGCGGCCTGAACTCGCTGAACGGTCCCTATGGGGCCAAGGTCGGCGAGGCCTGGTACGCCGACCGCGGTTTCCAGACGTCGCACGAGCACCCGGCCGGAGTCGGCCACGCCCGCAACGGTCAGTTCGGGACGATCATCGAGGGGGTCCTCAACCGGTACGCCACCCCGAGCGCCGGTTCCGAGCCCGCGGCCAGCCCGCAGCCGTGGGAGCACACCGTCACCCCGAGCCGCATCGGCGTGACCGTGTCCGCGTACGTCCCCCCGAACACGACGCGGACCACCCTCCGGGTCTCCGCCGCACCGTTCGGCTCGCAGACCGGCTTCTACACCTACCGCACGACCAGCAACGACGTCGTCCCGCTGTCCATCACCCGCAGCCTCGCCCCGGACAGGTCCTACCACTACCAGCTGGAGACCGGGACGGACCGGACGGTGGTCGCCTCGGGCACCTTCCGGACGCTTCCCTGACACGGGCGCCGAGACGCCCTGCGCAGGCTGACCGTCCGGCCCGGCCCGTGCCGGGTCCCCCGGGCCTCGCCGCTCCCTGACGACGGCGGTGATCCGGGGTTGGCACCGCGGGACGCCGGGCATGTCGGCCGTGCGTACACCCGACGTCGGCCCTGGCCGATCGACCACGAGGAGAACGATGACCAGCATCTCCCTGCCCGCACGCCGCAACCGGTGGCGCTCCGCCGCCGCAGGTGTCGCCATCGCCGCTGCGTCGTTCACCATGACCGCCTGCGGTGGTGACGAGGAGGGCGGCGAGGACACCGGCGTGGTCGAGGACGGCGGCACGGTCGACGAGGAGGAAGAGGACGACGACTAGGAGTCGTCCGGTCGCGACGACCGAGTCGGTCGGCGGGGTGCGCGGTCTGCGCCCCGACGACCGACCGCGTCCAGCCGGCTGATCGGGCCAGCCGGCGCCTGCGTACACCCGGGACGAGGGAGCCAGTGGCGCGCCCGGCAGGGATCGAACCTGCGACCAAGTGCATCGCAGACCGTACGTCCACGGGCTTTCCCCCGGACTCTCATCCGCTCACCCGCTTCCGATCTGACCTGCTTCTTTGCCCCTCGCAACACCCACGTTGATCCACGGCGATCGGCAAGGGCTCCCGGCGCCATAGGTAACTCCATGGGTAACAAGGCGGTATTACCGGCGGCGTGGACATCCTGCGTGCGGACCACTCTGGGGCGCTTGTGTCCCCTGGGGCCGGTGTGACTCACAGCATCGGCCCGTTGACGCAGAGTCGTGGTCGTGTGCTAACTTCGTCCCAACGAGTTCCGAACCGCTGCAGCGCCGTCCCCGCTAGTTCTGCAGCAGACTCCACCACGGTCGGACAAGCGCCCTAACTAACTGAATACTCCGACGCTGCCTTGCCCGCGAAGCGGGAGGCACTGTGCAGTCGCCCGGAAACCACCCCAATCCACGGGACCTCTGTATCTACAGGGTCCCTATCCATTGAGGGGGGTTTCCCTGGGCGTGCCCTCCGTCGGTTCGGTTAGCTACTAGGAAGCTCCCCTCCACATCTCCTGTGGAGGAATGCGTGACCAGCGCATCTCGGACCCCTGAGGGTCCATCGTTCATCTCCGCCGTCCCGACGGCTGCGCCATGCGCCCAGCCGTGGTGGAACCACTGCCCCGACCAGGTCGAGTGGCTGTCCAGTGACGCCGCAGCGGCCTACCTGTTCACCCCGGAGGTCACCCTCCGCACGTGGCGAGCCCGGCTGATCGGCCCGCCGTTCCACCGCGTCGGCCACCGGGTGATGTACTCCCGGCGGGACCTGGATGTGTTCGTCGCCGCTGGGCGCGTGCAGACCTCCGGTGTCGTCTCGCTGTCCGGCCCGGAGCTGGCTGCTGTCCTCCCGAGTGATGACCAGTGAGCGCCGGGAACCTGCCCCAGTACGTGCGGCGTCCCGAGGCTGCCCGCTACCTGGGGCTGTCCGTGGGCACGTTGGAGAACTGGGCATGCCACCCGAACGGACGCGGTCTCGCGTTCCACAAGGTGGGCGGCATCGTTCTCTACGACGCGCAGGAGCTGGCTCGCTTCGTGCAGGCCCGCCTTGTCCAGAGCGGGCGTGCGGCGTGACCGCACCAGAGTCACATCGACAGGCGAAGCGGTGGGAGCAGGTCAAGCGGTGGTGGCTCGCCGTCTTGGACTGCCACCCGTGCGCGGCTCAGGCCGCGTGGGCGGCTCAGTGTGGGTACAGCGTCGTCCACCCGCCGTGCGGTTCGTGTCGTGCCAAGGTGGCCGCGCTGCCCACTCCGGCCGTGAACGGCTGGCGCACAGGTGAGCCCGTCAGCGCATCTGAAATGACCGCCACGGACGTCTCGGTGTCCTCGGACCCGACAGAGCCCAGGCGGTCACTCACGGGCGGGCAGTGGGCCGCATGACCGCCGATCAGGGAGCCGCCCGTCCGTGGAACCTGACTCGGTGGGTCGACGTCATGCCAGGCCATGACCTGGTGCTCACCAGGGCCGACGTCGAGGGAGCGCCTGCCGGTGCCGTGTTCAGCATCGAAGCTGACTTTGGGTCCGGCGGTCACCCGGTGCCCATCTCGGTCGAGCGCCGTCGGGATGGGACGTGGACGGTCCACTCCCGGGCCTACGTCCCCTCGGATGCCCTGATGGGAGGTAGGGCGACCCCGCGTCGTCGGGTGTGGAGGGAGACCGGCGAGGACGCCTCGCCCGTGGTCGAACAGGCGGGCGACCGGAGCCGGGTGACCTTCGCCGAGGCAGCCGCGCGCATGGCCAAGGCTCAACGGTGAGTCCACCCCAACGCGGCATCACCTTCGCTACGGGCTCGGAGTGGGGGGCCTATGCCCAGCAGGAGATGACTCGGTGGGCCAAGGACGGTGCGGTGACTCCGCTCGCCGTCCGGGTCCTGTTCGCCGCAATGGGACAGCACGACCGGAATGGTCATGCCCGCTTCCGTTCCGGCGAGCTGGCCGACGTGCTCGGCTCCATCGACGTCACGACGGGCGAAGTGCGACCGGCCCGACGAGACAGCGTGTCGGACGCCATCAAGGCCGCGAAACGACTCGGCTACATCACCGACGAGTCCACGGTGCGCTGTCTGGTCCTCAGTCGTCACGTCTTCCAGAAGTCGTGGGGATCGCCAGCTCCGTGCGCCGTGCACGACTGACGAAGTTGGCCCTACAGGCCAACGAATGAGTCGGAAGTTGGCCCGTGAGGCCAAGTCGCTTGGCCCTACAGACCAAATGGCAGTCCGGAAACTCCCGGAATTCCGGGGATCTCAGGGCCTCTCCTCTTATAGATCATCTAGGCAACGGTGAAAGGAGTTTGTGGTGAGGGGCGCTCCCCGCCCACCATGCCTAGCCACAAGGAAAGACAGGCTCAGGTCAATCACTGGGGGGCTCCGCGCCCACCAGACCTGATCTCAACGGCAATAGGAGTTAGGGACTGAGGGGCGCTCCGCGCCCACCAGACCTGGTCTCAACGGCGAAAGGAGTTACGGGTGAGGGGCGCTCCGCGCCCACCAGACCTGATCTCAACGGCGAAAGGAGTTACGGGTGAGGGGCGCTCCGCGCCCACCCGACCTGATCTCAACGGCAATAGGAGCTAGGGACTGAGGGGCGCTCCGCGCCCACCATGCCCAGCCATAAGGAAAGACAGGCTCAGGTCAATCACTGGGGGCGCTCCGCGCCCGCCAGACCTGATCTCAACGGCAATACGAGTTAGGGACTGAGGGGTGCTCCGCGCCCACCATCTCCAGTTAGAGGCATGGGCGGTCTCTGTGAGACCACTGCGCCGATGCCCCAACCCCATCACACACACCTGCCTGTCCGCAGGTCTCTTCGGCCTGCCCGGAAACGGGCAGGCCCTCAGGAAGGAAGCAATGCCCGAGCCACATCCCGGCGCAATCAACACGACGCCGGCCTCCGCACGCAATCGCAAGACCAAGCCCAACAACAGCCAGACCAACAACACCACCGATAACCATTCCGCCGACGCGGAGACGACGACTGAAACCCCCACGGGTCAGGTCACCAGTGAGGAACCCACCATGACGACGACCACCAAGCCCGCTGAACCCACCGCCGCCGAGCTGTCCCGGCGTGCACTGGCCCAGGAGAAGGCCACCCACGCCCAAGCCCTCACCCTGAACGACCAGTGCCAGACCGCCACCGAGGAGCTGAGCGCCTTCCTCGCCAGCGGACAGGCCAGCCTCTCCGACTTCGCCAACCACAAGGGGCGGTGGCTGGACGTCCACGCTGCCCAGGACGTCGCCGCCCTACTGGTCACGGGCTGCGAGAACAACGTCAAGCGTGCCGAGCGTGCCCTCATCAACGACGACACCACGGTTGCCGAGCTGTTCGCCAACGTCCTGGCCGACGTCTACGGCGGTGAGCTGCTCGTGCAGGTCGTGACCATCAAGGCTGACACCAAGCCCAACGACGACGGTTCCCCGGTGTTGTTCATCGTGCAGGAGAAGGCCGGAGTGAACAAGGCGGGCATTCTGTCCGCCAAGCTCTTCCTGACCTATTACCGGGGGGCTCTCCATGCTCCGCTGAACGCTGATGCCATTCAGAAGGCATGTCGGGCGCGGAACTACAGCGTTCAGATCGACCCGTGGCCCAGCCAGAAGTACGGCACCTACTTCGAGGACCCGACTGCCGTCAACGTCACGCGCGCATTCATGGCCGTTCCGACGCTCGACGCCGAGCCGACTGACGGACAGGTTTCCCTGTACGCCAATGTCGTTCGGAATGTCCTCCGGAACGCTGTCACGTACAGCGGCGAGCGCGACGGCGTGCGTCTGAGCTACGAGCCGGTCGAGGGCGCGGCCAAGTCGGAGGGAATGAGCTACAAGGTGCTGGCCCATTCACGGGGCAAGGGTGACCGGCGCATGACGGTTGAGATTGTCTGCAAGGTGTGGCCGGACAAGATGCTGATGGGTCAGCCCGTGGTCGAGATGATGAAGGAGGCCGTTCGGAAGCAGGTCGGCAACATGGCCGACGACCTGGGGCGGGTCGCCGCTATCGATCACCTGTCGGTTGATGCCCCCGACCTGGCTCGGCGGTTCGCCGACCCTGACCCGTTCACCGTGACGGCTCACTTCGGCATCACTTACCGCATCGGCTGACCAGAGTCGGCGATGCTCGGCGGGGCGGCTCCGATAGCGCCCCGCCGAGCACCCTGGGATGACGCGACCGACCCTCGCCAAGCTAATGAGCAAGCCAGATCTAGGGAGCTACACGACGCGGGACAGCGCACCGCAACCAAGGGGCGAGCTGGTCACTTGGGCGATTGTTGCCGACCTGGCATGAACCGGGAGTCGCCCAGAGCGTTCCGCAATTCGTCGCCGAGATGCTGATACTCGAAGAGTTTGCGCGCGAGGAAAATTTGATTGCCCGCGTCAGTCATGAACCTAGGAGCCGCCTCGACATCTCTTAAGTATTCATGAATGCCGGCTGAGTCGAGCCTAGCTATGGCCGCAGACACTCGCGGCTCGAACTTACTCAGGAAGGGAATAACGGCCTTATAGGCTTCCCGATGCTGCTCGATCGCTCTGCGCATGGACGCGAATAGGTCGTGACTATGCACGTCAAAGTATCCCCAATCGATGCGCTTCAAAGCGTCTGCAATCTCTTCGGGGCTATCGGCCTCCCATTTGTTCTGCGCCATCCCGCTTTCGGCGAAGACCGCGTAAATCATGATGGGGGGGACGGTGGCGAGACGGTGAAGACTGAGCACCGACGCCCTGTAGTGGGCGCGGTACTCTTCCGCCCGAGGACGCTCGACAACCAGCCAGTTGAAGATGTGGGCCGCAATGTAGGAGTAGCCGAGCCCCATAACTGCAATGCCGATCTCCTGACCGAGCGGCCAAAACTCGGGAACGTCGGATAGAAAGGTGGCGCTGCCGACGGCCAGGGCAGTCGGGATGAGTCCGTGGCGCTTGACCCGTTCGAGCACAAGGCGAGCCTACTGGTTCAGTTGACGGAATCCGGTTGCCGGGAGGCAGCTTTCACGGCCAGTTGAATCCACCTCACTGGCCCCAATACCGTGGCAACACCCCGGCTGCTAAGACCCGGCGATGAGGCCCCTGAGTGCCCAGGGGGTGCTACCCCCAGGGGTACTGGGCAGCCATTCCACCGGGGTCAGGTACGGCGATCTGAGGGGCTGGCAGCAGCGGCCCACCAAACTGATACCCGGCAACGCTCAGGCGGACGCTCACGGCCAGCACAGCGGGCGCACGGGCCATGCAGCGACCACGCGCGGCCAGGTCAAGCGCCGCCGCAACGCGAGGCGGCCAGCCAGGGCCAGGGCCAGCAGACGCACCAGACCTCATGCCGCCGTCCGGGCTCTGCGCGACGCACGGCTGCGCGGCTCGGGATTGTCGCCGCCCTGGGCGACTCCAAGCCCTACCTGCTCAGGCCGCCCCGCGCGGGACCAGCTTTGGCCAGGGCCGCCGGACACCGGTCGACAGCGGCAGTGGCACGTCATGGGGGCAGGTGCTGCGCTCACGGTGACGAGGTAACCACCGGCCGGTGATCAATCCGAGGGTTACCGGTCGGTGGCTCGGCTCATGCCGGACGTGGCGATGCTGGGTCAGGGCCGCGCGTTGCGTCCCCGGTCGATCAGCTCATCAACGAGGTCTGGCCCGGCCAACAGATCACCCACGAATTGCGTCAGCCCACCCGTGATAGCCGTCAAGTCTTCTTGGGAGGGCCTTGTCGCGCTTCCATGTGTGACACGTCCCCGGATGCGATAGCACCGCTTGAAAAACTTCACCGCAGAATCGCCCGCATACTCCCGGTCGCCTAGAGAAAGGGCGAGCTGCGTGCCTTGCTGGCCAAATGAGGCGACCTTCAATCGGGACACAGCTGACGTTAGACGCTCCTTTTCGACCGCGTCGATGGTCGCCTGGGTAACTTTCAAGACAAGTGCGTCAACAAGAATCTGCACTTCCGCCGCCCGGTTGAATTCTGTCATTAGGGATTCCACGGCGGCGATGAGTAGAAGGAATTTTGCGTCTACCGACTGTGCCATCAGGCCAGCGCTGTAGAGATCAAATGCGAGCCTTTGCTGAGCGTGCCTTCGCCTGTTGAGGCCGCTGGCAAGCGTTAGTCGCAGTGCCTCGACGGACTGCGTCGCAAAGCCAGACGCCGAGCCGCGGAAGAGCGACACGTTCTGGTCTGCGGGTATGACCATGAGGCCGTGTACGTCATTGAGGACTGGCCCTCCGGAAGCCTCAGAGGCAATCGCTAGCATTCTGGGATGGAGCCAACCATCAGTGTTCCGCTCACCGAAGTCGGCTGCAACGCGGAACGCGGCGAGCGCTCGCTCGAAGGCGTCCCTCCAGTGATTCCCCGCGCTCGCCGCCTCGTCCTCAGACGAATACCTCTCTCCGTAGAGCGCTAGCCATTTTGAGTCGCCGATCGTCGAGGAGCCCACTGCGCGCAGCTTGACTACCACGTCGACGGCCTCATGTAGCACTACTTCGTGCTCCTCGTGCGCAAAAGGGAATACGCCTCGCGGCTTGAAGCGCAGGCGGAAAGCGAAGCTTGCCGGAGGATGAGTCACAGTCGGCGAGGGTAGACGCGCCGGTGCAGGAGGCTGCGATGATTTGCGCGGCGATTCCGCGAATATGTTGGTGTGCTCGCTTCGAACGTGGCATGATCATCTTCAGCTAATCCGTCGCCGCAGCCCGTGGCTCGCCGCCGGATCAGCACTCACGCGCCAGCGGCGCGACCTGAGTGGGTCTGTGGCCCCCAGGAGTCCTCATCGACTCCAGCGGAGCCACTTCCATGACTGCATCCACGTCCACCGGCGCTGCCCTGCTGCGCCCCGAGCAGGTCGCCGATCTGCTCGTCAAGCCCGTGCTGGCCCTGTCCTTGGCGACCCGCCCCGAGGTCACCACCGTCGTCCGCACCACCAGCACGACCCTGCGGATCCCCATGGTCAACCACGACCCCGTCGCCGCCTGGGTGGTCGAGGGTGCGGAGATCGCGGTCTCCGACGCCACGATCGCAGAGCTGGACGTCAGCCCCAGCAAGCTCGCCGGGCTGACGATCATCACCAACGAGCTGGCCGCCGACAGCTCCCCGGAGGCCGCCCAGGTCGTCGGGGACGGTCTCGCTCGGGACATCGCCCGCAAGCTCGAAGCCGCGTTTTTCGGCAACCTGGCGGCACCGGCACCGGCCGGGCTGGAGGCCCTGCCGACGACGGCCGGGAACGTCCAGACCGTCGCCGCCGGGACCGCGTTCGCCGACCTCGACCCGTTCGCCGAGGCGCAGGCCCTCGCCGAGAACGTCGGGGCCACCGTGACCGCGTTCGTGGCCAACCCGACCGACGCCCTGGCCCTGGCCACGCTGAACGGCGGGACGGCGCTGAACACGCCGCTGCTGGGACAGGACCCCACCCAGCCGTCTCGACGGCAGATCCTCGGGGTGCCGCTGTTGGTCTCCCCGGCGGTCACGGCGGGCCACGTCTGGGCGCTCGACGGCTCCCGGAACTACGTGGTGCTCCGCGAGGACGCCACGGTGACCGTGGACCCGTCGCCGTTCTTCACCTCCGACCGCACTGCCGTGCGCGGGATCCTGCGGGCCGGGCTCGGCTGGGCGCACCCTGCCGCCGTCGTCCGGATCACCGTCGGAGCCTGACCCGACTGACCACCTGGTCCAGCGTCAACGCCACCGGGACCTGACCTCGCCGACGGGACAGGCCGCTCGCCGGAGCGATGGACGGCCCACGATCGGATTCTTCAGGCCGTAGGCCGTGCCAGCGCGGGGGCGAGAACATGACGGAGCCCGCCGGAGGCAGTGCCGCCTCTGGCGGGCTCTGCTATATCGGTAGGGTCTGGGTCCAGCAGCTCTATAAGGGGGGGCGAGCTCGATGGCCCGCACCATCGATTACACCATCGCCTATCGCATTGGTGGCAAGACAGTAGATCTCTTCAAGATCTTCTTTGGCGGCGACGGCTCGTACTACGTCACCGCGCCGTATCACCCACTGAATCGCGCAATCGCAGCCAGGATGACTGTGAACTATGCAAAGCCTGAGGGGCAATTTCGGCTGACCGACTCTGAAGATATTGCAGTTCTCGACGACGACGATCGACGACTCAAGTTGTCACACCACCCCGACGGCTTTTTGCAATTCTCTGGACAGGGTGTCCGCTCGGGTCGGGATGAGCAGGGTCGCCCCAAGGGTATGGGCGTTCACTCCTGGAGATTGACAAACCCCGCATTCGGCCCATCGTTTCAGCTGGGTTTCTCCGACGCTCTCGCTTGTGGGCGGGCGAGTAGAGGGCGAACGAGGACAGTCATCTTCGACGAAGAAGACATTGAGCACCTTCGGAGCGGAGGTATCGACGGCCTCAGCATAGTGGGGTACTACCTTCCGGTGCGGTGGCGAGAATTCGTTTACCGCACATCGGATGGGTCCATGCGTATCGACCTGGTTCATCCCAACACTCAGGCGGTCAAACGCCTGCGCGTTGTGCTCGCATCTAAGGACTCCGAAATCCCTGGGCTTGTCGGACTAGAGGCGTTGCCCCACGGGTTGGATGCCATCGATGACCAGCCCAGCTTCTTCGTGACCACATCTACAGGAAGTTTGCGGCGGAATATCTATGGAGAACTCGTGGGCGACCAACTGTTCTGCGCATACCCGCCACCGGACTTGGATGACGCAAAATATCCATCGTTGAACCACCCCTTGCCGCAACCCCCATATACGGCCCCTCCCGGAACGACGGAGATATTCCCTCCCGAAAGCGAGTAAGCCATACCGTCGAGCCTGGTGTCAGCCATCACGCACGCGTGATGGAGTCCGCACCAGAAGGGCCTGACTCTCCACCGCAGGGCAGACCGTCCTGAGGTCGCTCGGAACTGCTCATGCCCTCAGCAGTTCTGTCGGTAGCTCAGGGAAGGCTGCCGACCATGACCGAGACCGACTCCTCCAGCCGACCCGATGCCCCTCGCCGGTGGGGCGACATGGTCCTCAAGGCCGCTGCTGGTGCCGTACTGCTGGTACTAGCGACGATGTGGAACTCGTCGGCGTCGGACTACTACAAACTTGCTGACGTCCACCGCCAGAACGCGGCGGTCGCTGTCGCTCATGCCCTAGCCGATGGTGGGGCGAACCTAGACGGCTACCCAGCCGTACCTCCGGACGTGTTGGAGTTCGCGGGCGGCGCTGAGTCTCTTCCTACTTTTCCCCCGGTGCCGCCCGAGCAAGCGGAGGCAGCCGTAGCAGCCAGTACGGCCCTCGCCGCATATGCCGCGACCCAAGCCACCGAGGCGCGGACAGACGGCCGACTCCTCTTGAGCGGAGCCGGTGCCACCGCGCTGGCGGGGTTCGGCCTCTTGTATCCGATTGCCTCGGTGGGGGCCGAGTCGGTCGTTCGTCAGGGGCGGCGCGAGATCGGCGAGTGGCGGAGGCTGAGGAAGTCCAGGAGCCGAGAGGTCACCACCGGGAAGGCACAGCCCGCTTAGGAAGGTGATCGCCTCACGTTTGCGACCATCATCGGGATCTCCTTGCGCCCGCCTGCTTCCAGTAGCCGGCGTTTGCCGGCTTCCCGGACGTCGGCGGCCTGGACCCGCAGCACCTCGGCCAGCGGGGTGCCGCGTTCGATGGCCACGATCAGGCCGTCGACGAACCGGGCCAGCGGATCGAGTGAGGTGCGGTCGGCCAGTTGCTGCAGCCCCTCGACCAGCGGCACTCCGGCCCCAGCCTATGTTTCCGCCGTGGCCTATCAGTGGGACGTAGCCGTCGGAGAGCAGTGCAGCTCCTAGCGGCTCGGGCAGTCCCCCCTACGATCAAATGGCGTCTGCCACGGACAGTTTGGACGTTGCGCCTAGCCCTCAGCGGCCTGTAGGTGGCGAGATGTCCCGCACAGATCCGAGCCAACTTTGCAAATCGAAAGCGTCCGGGTACGTTTCCCGAACTTCACGTCTAATCTCTTCGGCTTGGTCGCTACCCGCGAGGGCAGCGTCCATAGCGGTTAGGGCCTGGCGGACTCTAGCCGCACTACCGGTTGCGACGCGAGCGCTATCTTCGGCCTGAACAGCACGCGTCTCGGCCGCTTCCCGGCCACCAGCGCCCGCCCTAACCCCAAAGTAGAAGCCGAGGATAGTGGTCAAGACGGGCGTAACCAGTCCAATTACTTGAATGATGCGCGCAAAAGCATCGTAACCGTCAGTGCCGGCACTGGGATCTGCTGGAATTGGCGCAGTGTCCGACGCGTGGATAGCTACGACGATCGCGTAAGCGAACAAACTTGTTATAGCTAGGGCGATCAGGGCGGCTACCCACGGGTTCATGTCGCCAAGCCCGCGCGTATGGGCACGCTGACTCGACTCTTCACTTTCGCCCACAGTTGTATCCGCCACGCCTGTCGCGCCCTCTCATCAGCAGTCGGGGCTAGGAAATATGTATCACTCGAACACCCAGCTCTCGGGCCGTTTGCGCTAAGTCGCCGCGCGTGGTCAAGAGCGGAGCCGATCGCGTCAAGGCCGCACAGATGCAGAGAACATCCGAGCTGGGGAGGCCCTGATGATAAAGGTCCAGATAGTGTCTAACCAGGCGTGACCCACTCACCACCTTGAGTGGCAGACGGTCAAACACTCGCATGCGTTGCTCGACTTCGCCGGATACCGTGAAGACGCCCACAGCCAGGTTGCTCAGAAGCAGCTCAAGCACGTCGATGTACAGGTTGGGCGGCGCCAAGTAGTCGTTGCGCGCCAAAGCAAGCTGATCTGCCACCGGTCGGGATAGAGGACCAGCAACTAAAAGTTCATATATACAATCGGCAGACAATACGAGCATGCTAGGTCCGCGTCTACTTGCTTTTCGCGCGAACAGCCACGGCCTCTTCGTACGACAGTGCTCCCCTTACCGGGGACAGCGAAGCAAGAGTGTCGAAGAAGTCTTCGGTTCGCTTCGCGCGCTTGAAAGCAGGCGGGTATTTGTACACGCCTGGTCGGCGCACGTCTATGCGCAGGTCAACGTCTTCCAGCCTCAAGCGCTGATGGCCCGCAACCTCGGAGGCGGCGACGAATCTAGACACGCGCATAGCAGCGGGAACCTTCTGCCTGCGGCCTCTGATGCGCTTGCGGGCGGCTCGAGATCCGGCGGCCGCGCGACTCACCCAGGCATCGCCACTGCGCTGCCGATCTGACGCCATGCGGTCCTCAACCCCCCCGAAAGTCGATGGCGAACGCTAGCAGGCCACGACTTCGGCGGCCCGGTAAGGCGTGGCTCGTTCCCATCTCTTGACACAGTACTGCGGCTACTCCCTCTGCCTGCTAGCCGCTTGACCAAGGGCATCACGACGTGGAGCCGAGAGCCGTCGGGCAGCATCGCGTCGACGAACGGGGTGGACATGTCGATCCGCCGGCCAGCAGCCAGCGCAGGGCCGGCGCGGCGCCAGCACCAGGGTAGGGCCCTCACCAAGGGCGGGGCCAGCACCAGAGGCAGAGCCGCAGG
>NZ_JAAKGN010000005.1:31202-60006 GCF_011039295.1 Modestobacter sp. KNN46-3
CAGCGCAGGGCCAGAGCCGCAGGGCAGGGCCAGAGCCGCAGGGCAGGGCCAGAGCCGCAGGGCAGGGCCAGAGCCGCAGGGCAGGGCCAGAGCCGCAGGGCAGGGCCAGAGCCGCAGGGCAGGGCCAGAGCCGCAGGGCAGGGCCAGAGCGTTCAAAACGACCGCGACCAGGTTCGGGCATGCATGGGGCACCCGGCGAAGCTCAGGCGGTCAGCCACGGGGACGACAGGGGGCGCAACGACCAGGCCGACCCAGCACGGGTCAGCACCGCGACAGAGCGCGACGACGGCAGACCGCGAACCGAGGAGCGCGAGCCACGACCGAGGACCCAGGTGCGGGCTGCCCGGGGTGGGGCCGGGCCAGCACCAAGCAAGGCAGGCGAACGCGACCAGGGGCGCACAGTCCAGGCAACGGTGGAGAGAGCGCGGCGCAATCGCATCCGTGCGACTGCGACAGCCGGTAGAGCCGGTAGAGCCGGTAGAGCCGGTGAAAGCTACCTGCGATTGGTTACCTGTGGTAGACAGTCTCCATGACCAAGGGCAGGCGACCGCTGGAGCCGGGCAGGCGGGGCGAGACGACCACCACGCCGCAGAAGCGCGACGAAGGTGGCAAGTGGAAGACCTGCCCATCGCGTAGCGCCGAACGGTGGCGCGCCCGCTGCTACTACAGGGGTCACGACGGCTTTCAGGGGGAGCTGTCGGCCACGGGACGACGCAAGGCCGACGCAGAGGCGGCCTTGGATGCCCGGTGGAGTCGCATCGAGCGGGGCGTGTCCGACGTGGAGATGACCGACAGCACGCCGTTCATCAAGGCAGGAGAGATGTACCTCGCCCACATCGCTCGCCCTGATTCTGGCAAGGCTGAGCGAACGATTACCGACTACGGGCGCACGTGGCTTCGGTATGTGAACTGTGCGACGCCCAAGCGGGTCAAGGACGGGCGGGAAGTGGATGCGCCGTCCCTGCGTGGCCTGACGCTCAAGCAGGCGAACGATCCCCAGCGGCTTCGGAACTTCCTAAACGACATTGCCGACCACGTGGGGGAGGGGGCTGCCCGCAGTACGCGGTCCGTGCTCATGGGCGTGTTCGGGCTGGCGATTGACAACGGCGTCCTGACAACGAACGCGCTGCGTCAGGTGAACCCCCCGAAGACGAGCAAGGTGAAGGGGAGCAACCGCAAGGACGGCGTCGCTCGGGACACGACTCGTGCGCTGACGGAGGCGGAGCGCAGCACCTTGATCGCCTACGCCGATGCGCAGGCGGCTGAGGCGGTGTTGGCACCGCAGACCCGGCGCAAGCGCCAGGCGACCGCCGATCTGTTGGCGTTCATGGCTGGCACTGGTGTCCGGATCAGCGAGGCACGGACGCTGCGGTGGGACGCGGTGGACCTGGCCACGAGCTCCATTCGGCTGCTGGGCACGAAGAGCAAGGCTGCCCGACGCCGGGTGGACCTCCCCTCTGACGTGGCCGCACGGCTGCGTCGTCGCCACGACGAGTCTGGCGGTACCGGGTACGTGTTCCACGCGCCGCACATGACCGGCGAGTCAAAGGCCAAGAAGTCGTCAACGACCAGGGGGGCGGGCGAAGTGCTGGTCGCCGAGCCGACCGAACGTCAGTGGGATCAGTCCAACTGTGCCCGTGCCGTTGCTGCCGTCCTTCGGGACGCGGGGTTTCCCTGGGCGACGCCTCACACGCTGCGCCGTACCGTGGCATCGGTTCTCAACGCCAAGGGCGTCCCCCTGCCGGTCATCTCTGACGTGCTGGGCCACGCTGACCCGTCCATGACCGCGCGGGTGTACCTGGGGCGAGACCCGTTCGCGGAGCGCCCAGACGTGGCCCAGTTCCTGCTCACGGGTAATTAAACCGGTAACTCGACCTGCGTGGTCACGACAGGCAATGCATAGGCGCAGGTAAGCGCGTGCCTGGCGCGCCCGGCAGGGATCGAACCTGCGACCAAGTGCTTAGAAGGCACCTGCTCTATCCACTGAGCTACGGGCGCTCGCGGCCAGATCATCGCATCGGCTGCGGGCGCCCGGTCGGGAACCCGGGGCGCTGCGCGCCGTAGCGGTGTGCCCCGACGGGACGGCGCCGGTCGTCCACAGCGAGCGGGCGTGTCCACAGTCGACCCGAGCTCCTGTCCCGCCGGGTCCGCGCGCTGGACGGTGGTCCCAGCCCGGCAGGTCGCCGGGGACAGCACCCTGAGGAGCACCGTGAACGACACCCCTCTGCACGTCGTCGGCAACGTGGTCGACGTCCCGCGCCAGAACCGCACCAGCAACGGGTCGGTGACCAACTTCCGGATGGCGTCCACGTCCCGCCGCTGGGACGAGGAGACCAAGGGCTTCGTCGACGGCGCCACGCTCTGGATCGACGTGGCCTGCTGGAACGAGCTGGGTGGCAACGTCGCCCGCAGCGTCACCAAGGGCGACCCGGTCGTCGTCGTCGGCAACCTGTCGACCGAGTCCTGGGAGAGCGAGGCCGGGCGGCGCAGCGCCAACCGGATCAAGGCCACCGCGGTCGGGTTGAACCTGGCCCGTGGGTGGTCGGACTTCACCCGGCCGGCTCGTGTCGACCGGTCCGCCGCCCTCGCGGCCCCGCCGACGCCGAGCGAGGAGACGGCGCCGAGCGAGGAGACGCCGCCGGGCGAGGAGCTCTACCGGCAGCGGTCCACGGACTACATCGGAGGGGAGGAGACGTTGGACGAGACGGACTCCGAGGTCACGTCCGAGGAGCCGGCGGTCCCGGCGCTGACGTGAGCCTCCCCGGCTGGGAGGATCGGAGCTGAGAACGCAGGGGGCGGGGCCGGTGCCCGCCGAGCACGGCCGCCCCGCCCCGCCCCCACTCGCGACCTGACGGAAGGCTCCCACTCAGTGGCCCAGTACATCTACTCGATGGTCCGTGCGCGCAAGGCGCACGGCGACAAGGTGATCCTCGACGACGTGACGCTGGCGTTCCTGCCCGGCGCGAAGATCGGTGTCGTCGGCCCCAACGGTGCCGGCAAGTCGACCGTCCTGAAGATCATGGCCGGCATGGAGACCGCCTCCAACGGGGACACCGTGCTGGCTCCCGGCGCCTCGGTCGGCATCTTGGAGCAGGAGCCGCCGCTGAACGAGGACCTCGACGTCCGCGGCAACGTCGAGGAGGCGGTGAAGGACCTGCGCGCGGCGCTCACCCGCTTCGAGGAGGTCAGCGCCGCCATGGGTGAGCCCGACGCCGACTTCGACACGCTGATGGCCGAGCAGGGCGAGCTCATGGAGGTCATCGAGAACGCCGACGGCTGGGAGCTCGACAACCGCATCGAGCAGGCGATGGACGCGCTTCGCTGCCCGCCTGGGGACGCCGACGTGCGGGTGCTCTCCGGTGGTGAGCGTCGCCGGGTGGCGCTGTGCAAGCTGCTGCTGGAGGCCCCCGACCTCCTGCTGCTCGACGAGCCCACCAACCACCTGGACGCGGAGAGCGTCGCGTGGCTGGAGCAGCACCTGGAGAAGTACGCCGGCACCGTCGTCGCCGTCACCCACGACCGGTACTTCCTGGACAACGTCGCCCAGTGGATCCTCGAGCTCGACCGCGGCCGGGCCTACCCCTACGAGGGCAACTACTCCACCTACCTGGAGACCAAGGCCACCCGGCTCAAGGTCGAGGGCGCCAAGGACGCCAAGCGCGCCAAGCGGCTGAAGGACGAGCTGGAGTGGGTGCGCTCGGGTGCCAAGGCCCGCCAGGCCAAGAGCAAGGCCCGACTGGCCCGGTACGAGGAGATGGCCACCGAGGCGGACAAGTTCCGCAAGCTGGACTTCGAGGAGATCCAGATCCCGCCGGGTCCGCGGCTGGGCAACGTGGTCGTCGAGACGGACAAGCTCACCAAGGGCTTCGGTGACCGGGTGCTCATCGACGGGCTGTCGTTCACGCTGCCGCGCAACGGCATCGTGGGCGTCGTCGGGCCCAACGGCGTCGGCAAGACCACCCTGTTCAAGATGCTCGTCGGCGAGGACAAGCCCGACGACGGCGAGATCAAGATGGGCGAGACGGTCAAGGTCGCCTACGTGGCGCAGGACCGCAGCGGCATCGACCCGGCCAAGAGCCTGTGGGAGGTGGTCTCCGACGGCCTGGACCACATCAAGGTCGGCAACGTGGAGATGCCGTCCCGTGCCTACGTCTCGGCGTTCGGCTTCAAGGGCCCGGACCAGCAGAAGAAGGCCGGCGTGCTCTCCGGCGGTGAGCGCAACCGGCTGAACCTGGCCCTGACGCTCAAGCAGGGCGGCAACCTGCTGCTGCTCGACGAGCCCACCAACGACCTGGACACCGAGACGCTGACCAGCCTGGAGGGCGCGCTCCTGGAGTTCCCCGGCTGCGCCGTGGTCGTCAGCCACGACCGGTGGTTCCTCGACCGGGTGGCGACGCACATCCTGGCCTACGAGGGCGACTCGAAGTGGTTCTGGTTCGAGGGCAACTTCGACGACTACGAGAAGAACAAGGTCGAGCGGCTCGGCCCGGACGCCGCCCGCCCGCACCGCGCCACCTACCGGAAGCTCACGCGGGACTGAGCGAGGACCCCTTGCCCCCGGCCCGCGCAGGCTCGTACCGGGACCCGGCAAGGGGGCCGTTCCATCGCGTCACCAGACGGCCGGCCGGAGCTCTGTGCTCCGGCCGGCCGTCGCCGTCTGCGGGCCCCCGTCAGCGGATGCGGGGGGCGCTCCGTCAGGCGGTGAAGCTGGCGACGAAACGGGCCTGGCCGCGGGTCTCCACCGCGTGCCTGCGGTAGTGACCGCGCACGAACGCGACCGCCCGGGCCGGGGGGAGCCCGTCCAGGACCGCCAGGCAGGCCAGCGCCGTCCCGGTGCGCCCGGTGCCGCCCGAGCAGGCGACCTCGACCCGTTCGGTCTCCGCCCGCTGCCACAGCTCGCGCAACGCGTCGTGCAGGTCGACAGGAGCGGTGGGCAACCGGAAGTCCGGCCAGCACACCCAGCGGGTCGTCCACGGGACGGGGCACGGCGGGCGGCCCAGCAGGTACAGGCCGAAGGCCGGGGGCGGGCTGCCGTCGGGCAACGGTCGCCGCAGGCCCCGACCGCGGACGCGGCGTCCTGACGGCAGCACCAACACGCCCGGCTCTGTCTCCGCCCACGGGTCCACGACGGCACCGTAGGCCTGCACGGCCCGGTACGGAACAGGGGCGGTGCGGACGGCGGCGGGCCATGAGGCAGGGTGACGGGTGTGAGGCACACCGTCGCCGTCCCGATGCGCTGGTCGGACATGGACGCCTACCAGCACATCAACAACGTGGCCTTCCTCGGCTACTTCGAGATGGCGCGGGTCGACCTGTTCTTCGACCAGCCCACCCACGACGAGAAGACGGGCCTGCGCCGGGGGATCGTGGTCGCGTCGCACGAGATCGCCTACAAGCGGCCGGTGCTCTACCACGCCGACCCGCTCCAGGTGCAGATCTGGGTCTCCGACGTCCGGGCTGCTGCGTTCACCTGCCACTACGAGCTCTTCGACCACGGGCAGCTGGCCGTCACCGGCAGCACCCTGCTGGTGACCTTCGACTTCGCGTTGAACCGACCGCGCCGGCTCACCCCGGAGGAGAAGACCTTCCTCGGTCGCCACCTCGACGGGCCCACCACCGAGACCTGACCTCCGTGGCGCCCGGCCCCGCCGTCCCCGGTGCGCGCAGGCCGCTGGCCTCAGTCGGGGAGCGGGACGATCCGGGGCTCCGGGCGGCCGGCACCGGTCGGCGCCCCTCGCCGGGCGGCCTCCTCCTCCGACACCGGCCGGACGACGGCACCCTCGGTGATCTCCGCCCCGCCGAAGACGGCCGCGTTGATGCCGCCGCGGCGCACCATCGCCTTCACCAGCCGCGCCCCGGTGAGCCGCTCGAGGTGGGCGCAGGGTGGGCAGCGCTTCATGCCGAACAGCAGGGCGTCCCCGACCGCGAACCAGTGACCGACCAGCGCGGGCAGCTCCACCCCGGCCGTCACCAGGTTGCGGCGGGTGTCGCCGGGCGTCAGCGGCACGCCCGCCTCCGCGGCGACGGCAGCGACGTCCTCCCGGTCGATGAGCGTCAGCTGCTTCTCCAGGTCCGGGTACTGCGCCCAGGTGCCGCCGCCGAGGGCGTACCGGTCACCGTCCAGCCCCCGCCCGGCCAGCAACCGCGCGGCGGGCACCCGCTGCATCGGCCCGGCCGCCGCCGGGGTGCGCCAGATCTCGTGCAGGGCGCCGGACTCGGTCACGGGGTCTCCAGGGTGGGGGAGCGCCGGCGGCGCGGCGGGGGGACGTCGTCGGCCCCGCGGGCATCGAGCGCCTCGCTCACGTCGTGGGCCATCTGCAGCACCTGCACCAGCAGCGGGGCGATCGTCGTCCGCAGCGCACGCAGCCCGCGAGGCGACCCACCGCGGGCCGCCTGGGCGGCCCGGATCCGGTCGGCGCGCTCGATCAGCACCGGGATGAACCGGAGCGCCATGGTGATGGCCAGACCCACCCGCGCCGGCCGGACGCCGACCAGCCGCAACGGGGCGCACAGCCACTCGACCACCGCCACCATCGCGTTCACCCGGGTCGTCGCCGTCACCACCGCCGCGGCGAGCACCAGTGTCAGCAGCCGGAGGCTGACGTGCGCGCCGGTGCGCACGTCGGTGGTCAGCGCGTGCACGACGAGCAGCGCCAGCAGCCACCAGCGCACCGCGCGGGCCTGCCGGGCCAGGACGGCGACCGGCAGCCGCGCCAGGAGCAACCCCACGGCGAGCACCCCGGCCAGCGCCGCGCCGGCCGCGGTGAGCGTCGGCAGGGCGAAGAGCAGGACGGCGAGGACGGCCAGGCCCAGCAGCTTGACCCCGGCGTGCATCCGGTGGACGACGCTGCTGCGCGGGACGTACAGCGCCAGGGTCACCGGTCGGCCATCAGCGCGCGGTAGGCCTGCACGGCCGGGCCCGGAGCGGCGTCCTCGACGACCCGGCCGCGGTCGATCACCAGCACCCGGTCGAAGCCGTCGAGCAGGTCGAGCTGGTGGGTCACCACGACGACCTGCTGCTCGAGCCCGACGACCAGATCGGCGATCCGGCGGGCGTTGACCAGGTCGAGCAGGGTCGTCGGCTCGTCGAAGACGATGCGAGCCGGCCGCATCACCAGCACCCCGGCGATGGCCAGCAGCTGCTTCTGCCCGCCGGAGAGCAGGTGGGCCGGGTGGTCGGCGTGCCCGGCCAGTCCGTGGCGGGCGAGCACCTCGGCTACGCGGACGGCGCGCTCCTCGGCCGGCACGCCCTGGTTCTCCAGCCCGTAGGCGACGTCCTCGGCGACGGTGGGGTGCACGATCTGCGCATCGGGGTCCTGGAACACGAAGCCCACCCGGCGCCGGACCGCCCGCACCTGGGTGCGGGTGTCCAGCCCGTCGACGAGCACCTGGCCCTCGCTGGGCACCACCAGCCCGTTGAGCAGCCGGGCGAAGGTGCTCTTGCCCGACCCGTTGGCGCCGATCACCCCGACCCGCTGCTCGCTCAGCGTGAGATCGATGCCGTCGAGCACCACCCGGTCGCCGTACCGTTGCCCGACCCCCCGCAGCTCGATGCCGCGGGTCGGGTCGGCGACGTCGACGTCGGTGCCGACGGCACCGGGACGACGGAACCTCACCGGGTGTCGACGGCCCGTCGTGGTCGCTCGATCACCGGGTAGCTGCGCCGGACGACGTCGGCGATGGCCGCCGCGGCGAAGGCCTTGACCAGGTCGCCGGGGACGAAGACGGCGGCGCCGCTCCACAGCGCGGTCTCCCACGGCAGGCCGGCGACGACCTTGAGCACCGGGACGCCGACCGCGTAGATGACGACGATGCCGCCGAGGACGTTGGCCAGCATGCCGAGGGCCACGTTGTAGCGGTCCCAGGTGCGTTCGGTCAGCCAGCCGATGACGGCGGCGGCGAGCGGCCAGCTGAAGAGGTACCCGGCCGAGGCCCCGGCGAAGGGCGCCAGGCCGCCGGCGCCGCTGGCCAGCAACGGCAGCCCGACCGCGACCAGGACGAGGAAGAGCAACACGGCGAGGAAGCCGCGGCGGGCGCCCAGCACGCTGCCGGCGAGCATGACGCCGAGGGTCTGCGCCGTGATCGGCACCGGACCGACGTTGATGGCGGGCAGGGTCCCGAGCACTGCGACGATGGCGGCGAAGAGGGCGATGTACGCCAGGTCCCGGGTCTTCACGGCGTCTCCTCCAGCCAAGCGGGCGGAGGCCCGCGTTCCCGGCGGAAGGTACCCGAGGCCGGTGCAGCGCCGACAGGCCGGGCGCGGTCACGACGGCGGCGGGGAGCGGTCTCGCCGGTGGTGGCTCGGTGGTTCACGAGCGTCCCGGGGGCTGTGTGCGCTCAGTGTCGAGGCGCTCACCTGCAGGTACATCAGCCGGTTTGCCGGGCCTGTCGGAGCCGTGTTGTCTGGGGTCCTGAGCCCCTCGGCGAAGGCAGGACAAGGGCAATGGCAACCGGGTGGTGGGCATCGCTGTGGTCGTGGTCGCGGCCCCCGCCGCAGGACGCACCTCCGGGGTCGCCGCAGCCGGGCCTGGTGCCCGACGACGGTGCCCGGCCGCACCACCCTGACGCCCCGCCCGCCGGCGACGAGGTGGCTCCGCACCGTGCTCAGCGCGGTGCGGCACCCGCCGGGGTGGCCCTGCCGCCTCCCCGGAGCCCCGTGCACGTCCGGACCGCAGGTCCGTCCGCTCGAGCCGGGTCAGCCCCTGACCCGGTGCGCAGCACCCCGCTGCGACCCCCACCGAGAACGACAGGAGCCTCATCCGTGGCACAGCTCGACAACGTCATCGCCGATCTCCTCGCGATCGAGGGCGCCAGCGGCGCCGCGATCGTCGACATCGACAGCGGCATGGCCCTCGCAGTCGGCGGTTCCCCCGGCTTCGACCTCAACGTCGCCGCCGCCGGCAACTCCAACGTGGTGCGCGCCAAGCTCCGCACCATCTCCGACCTCGAGCTGAACGACGAGATCCAGGACGTCCTGATCACGCTGGAGGGCCAGTACCACCTGATCAACGTGCTCAAGGGCCAGGGCAACGCCGGCCTGTTCATCTATCTCGTGCTCAACCGCGCGACGGCCAACCTGGCGCTGGCCCGGCACAAGCTGCGGGCGGTCGCCGGCGGCGTCAGCGTCTGACCCCGGCGTGGCGCCGCCTGCCCGGGCGGCGCCACCCGGCGCAGACCACCGACGCGGATCGACCCCGCACCGCTCACCCAAGGGCGTGGCCCGGTCGGCGTCCGGCCTCAGGCGGTGGCTGCCTCGACGATCCGGTCACGGACGGCGTCCGCTGCCAGCTGGGTGGTGTCGATCCAGCGCGTGACCCGGCCGCCGGACACGATGCCGACGCGGTCGCAGCACTCGGCCAGCTCGTCGGGGTCCACCGACACGACGACGACGGACGTGCCGTGCGCGGTGGCGTCGTCCAGCATCCGGCGCACCTGCTGGCGGGCCCGCACGTCCAGCCCTCGGGTGGGCTCGTGCAGCACGAGGACGTCCTGTGCGGAGGACGCCATCCACCGGGCCAGGGCGATCTTGTGCTGGTCGCCACCGGACAGCGCGCCGAACATCGTGCGGATGCTCAGCGTCTTGACGTCCATCTGGTGCACGGTCCGGATGACCGCGCGCAGCGTGGCGATCTCCTTGCGCACGTCGGTCAGCGCGCCCCACTGCTCCTGGGTGAGCGTCCGGGCGATCGTCTCCCCGGGGTCGACCCCGTAGGCGTCCTCGTCGGGGCGGTAGGCGGGCAGCCGCAGCAGCTCGTCGCCGGCCGCCGAGCCCAGCGACCGGGGTTCGCCGTGCAGCAGCAGCTCGTCGGTGATCGCCGGGAGCTCCCCGGACAACGCGCCGACGAGCTCACCGACGCCGGAGGAGCGGTGCCCGGTCAGCCCGATCACCTCGCCCCGGTGCAGCAGCAGGTCCACGCCCTCGACCGCGCCGGGCACCCGCAGGTTGCGCACCTGGAGCGCCACCTCGTCGGAGGCCACCCGCCGCGGGGGGAGCACGGCGGCCTCGTCCGCCGGCGCCGGCTGCGGCGTCACCCGCCGCGTGGGCAGCGGCACCTGCTCGCCCACCGTCTCCGCGGCCAGCTGCACCGGGTCCAGCGCGTCGGCCGGGCTGTCCAGGGCGATCCGTCCGTCGCGGAGCACCAGCACCCGGTCGACGACCGCGAGCATCTCCGGCAGCCGGTGGCTGATGTAGAGCACCCCGCGCCCCTGTCGGCTGAGCCGGCCGGCCACGGCGTGCAGGCCGTCCACCTCCACGGGCAGCAGCGCGGCCGAGACCTCGTCCAGCACCACCAGCCGGGTGTCCTCGGCCAGCACGCGGGCGATCTCCACCACCCCGTGCACGAAGTGCGGCAGGTCGCCGACGAGGGTGTCGGGGTCGACGTCCAGGGAGACCTCGGCGAGCAGCACCTGGGCCTGCCGGCGCAGGTCGGACTGCGGGCGCCCGGCCTGGGTGGTGCCGCGGAAGACCGCCTGGGCGACGGTGAGCCCCGGGTCGATCCGGACGAGCTGTTCGACGACCCCGACGCCGAGGTGGCGAGCGTCCTCCGCCGACAGCGGGGCGTAGGGGTGGCCCAGCAGGGTCATGGCGCCGGAGTCGGCCGCGGTGATGCCGGCGAGGACGTCGCCGAGGGTCGACTTGCCAGCGCCGTTGGCGCCCACCAGCCCGACGATCTCGCCCTCGCCGAGGCTGAACGAGACGTCCCGCAGGACGCGTCGGGCCCCGAAGGACTTCGTCAGGCCCGCGACCTCCAGCAACGACATGGGCGGGCGGGCCTCCCCCGGAGAGCGTCCCCGGCACGGCCGGCGGACGACGGTTCCAGCGCCCCCGCGACGCTGTGTAACGACAGCGATGCTACCCGCTCGGGGGTGACGCGCCTCCCGAGACGGCGAGTCCCGGGAGGCACGCCGCGGGTCCCCTCAGGCGCTGAGCCAGACCGCCGCGTCGACCGGCACCGACCCGTCGGTGACCGGTGCGCTCGCCAGGAGCAGCTGCCCCTCCGGCAGCGGGACCGGGGCGGCGGAGAGGTTGAGCAGGCAGACCAGCCCTCCAGGTCGCCGGAACACCAGGCAGCCCTCCGGGGCGGGCAGCCACTCCACGCCGTCGCCGGCGAAGACCGGGGAGCTGCGGCGCAGCGCCAACGCCGCCCGGTACAGCGACAGCATCGAGTCGGCGTCGTCCGTCTGGGCCGCGGCGGTCAGCGGCGCCCAGCCTGCGGGCATCGGCAGCCAGGTGTCGGCGGTGGTGGAGAACCCGTACGGCGGCTGGTCGCCGGACCAGGGGAGCGGCACCCGGCAGCCGTCCCGGCCGCGCTCGGTGCGGCCCGACCGCTCCCAGATCGGGTCCTGGAGCACCTCGTCGGGCAGGTCGACGTCGGGCATGCCGAGCTCGTCGCCGTTGTAGACGTAGGCGACGCCGGGCAGCGCCAGCTGCAGCAGTGCCGCAGCCCGGGCCCGCCGGGTGCCGACCTCGCCGCCGCCGTAGCGCGTGACGTGCCGGGGCCGGTCGTGGTTGGACAGCACCCAGCAGGCCGGCGCCGGGGTGGCGGCGACCGTGGCCAGCGAGTGCTCGACCGCCGAACGCAGCTCCTCGGCGTCCCACTCGGCGGTCAGCAGCCGGAAGTTGAACGCCAGGTGCAGTTCGTCCGGGCGCAGGTACTGGGCCAGCCGCTCGTCGTCGAAGACCCAGACCTCGCCCACCGCCATCCGGTCGGGGTACTGGTCCAGCACCGCACGCACCCGCTGGTGCAACGCGTGCACGTGGTCCTGGTCGAACCGCAGGTCGCCGGGGCCGTCGTCGGCGAACAGGCCGGTGTCCTCGACCGGCACCATGTCCGGCAGCCCGGCGGGCTTGGCCATCCCGTGCGCCACGTCGATCCGGAAGCCGTCGACCCCGCGGTCCAGCCAGAAGTGCAGGGTCTCCTCGAGGTCGGTGACCACCTCGGGGTTGCTGTAGTCCAGGTCGGGCTGCTCGGGGGCGAACAGGTGCAGGTACCACTGGCCGTCGGGCACCCGGGTCCAGGCCGGACCGCCGAACACCGAGGGCCAGTTGTTCGGCGGCTGGGCGCCGTCCGGGCCTGACCCGTCGCGGAAGAAGTAGCGGTCCCGGGCCGGTGAGCCCGCCGGGGCGGCCAGCGCCTCGGCGAACCACTCGTGGTCGTGGGAGCTGTGGTTGGGCACCAGGTCGATGGTCACCCGCAGGCCCAGCGCGTGGGCGTCGGCCAGCAGCGCGTCGAAGCCGGCCAGGTCACCGAAGACCGGCTCCACGCCACGGGGGTCGGCGACGTCGTACCCGTGGTCGTGCATCGGCGAGGGGTAGAAGGGCGTGATCCACAGCGCGTCGACCCCGAGCTCGGCGAGGTGGGGCAGGTGCTCGCGGATGCCCTCGAGGTCACCGACGCCGTCGCCGGTGGCGTCGGCGAAGCTGCGCACGTAGACCTGGTAGAAGACCGCGTCCCGCCACCAGTCGGCGGTCGCGGGGGGGACGGGCGTCGGGTGCTGGCTCAGCGGAGGCTCCTCGGGAGGTCGGTGCAGGTGCGGCCGCGGCGCAGGGGTCGGTCAGCGGTTCTGCATGCTGTGCGCCGCCATCTCCAGGTAACCCCACAACGTGGCGTCCTGCTCGGCGGTGAGGTCCAGGCTGTCGACGGCGGCACGCATGTGGGTCAGCCACGCATCGCGCGCCTTCTCGTCGACGGCGAAGGGCGCGTGCCGCATCCGCAGCCGGGGGTGCCCGCGCTCCTCGGAGTAGGTGCGCGGCCCGCCCCAGTACTGCTCCAGGAACATCCGCAGCCGCGTCTCGGCGCCGTCCCAGTCGTCGGCCGGGTACATCGGGCGCAGGATCGGGTCCTCCCGGACCGCGCCGTAGAAGTGCGCGACGAGGGTGCGGAAGGTCTGCTCGCCACCGATCTCGTCGTAGAAGCTGCCCGCCGAGGGCAGCGGCCGGCTCGTCTCGCTCATGACTGCGATGGTCCTCCAGGGACGGGCGCGGGGCTCACGCGGGCCGTGGTCTCACCGGGTCGGCTGCGCCGCAGGGCGATCAGCGGGACGACGACGACGACCAGCCCGATGCCGCCCGACAGCGCCACCACCGTGTTCGGTGCCAGGACCTCGGCCCCGAGCCCGGCGAGCACGACACCGAGCCCCTGGACCCCGGCGAGCCCCGCGGCCGCCACCCCGAACGCCCGCCCGCGGTAGGCGCTGGGCACCGCCTGCACGAAGGCGACGTTCAGCGGGATCGAGCAGGCGCCGCCGATCCCGGCGACGAAGAAGAGCGCCACCACGGCGGCGAACGCGGCGCTGCCGGTGCCCAGCCACACCGGCACCAGCCCGGCCAGCAGCACGCCGCCGAGGGACAGCGCCACCAGCGGGGCCAGCAGCCGCTCGCGGACGTGCGGCGGGCAGAAGCGGCCCACGACCAGGCCGCCGAGGGCGGTGCCGGCCGGCGCGGCGGCCAGCAGGATGCCGGTGGCGGCGGTGGTGCCCTGCAACTGCAGGCCCAGCGGGGTGGCGATGCCCTCGGGCGCGTTGACGAACAGTGCGGCCACCCAGAGCACGCCGACGATGGACAGCAGCCGGGGTGTGGTGGCGACGAACCGCATGCCGCTGGCGGTCTCCCGCCACAGCGACCGGACCTCTGTCCCGGCGTCGGCGGACCCGGGTGCGGGGCGGCGCTGCAGGCCGAGGGCCAGCCAGCCGGCGGAGACGGCGAAGGTGGCGGCGTTGAGCAGCAACGCCGCCGAAGGGGAGAAGTGCAGCAGCAGGGCGCCGCCGAGCAGGAAGCCGATCAGCTGGGAGAGCTGGGCCGTGACGCCGGTCAGCGAGGTGGCCACGGCGTAGCGGTCGCCCTCCAGCACGTCGGCCATCAGCGCCGAGCGGGCCGCCTCGAACGGTGGCGAGCACAGCGACACCAGCAGCAGAAGGCCCAGCAGCAGCGCCAGCGGCAGGCCGGGGACAGCCATGGCCGCCACCAGGGCCGCGCGGGCGAGGTCGCTGGTGATCAGCACCCGGTGCCGCGGCAGGCGGTCGGCCAGCGCGGCCAGCACCGGGCCGCCGAGGATCCACGGCAGGTAGCTGATGCCGAAGGTGATCGCCGACAGCAGTGCCGACTCGGTGCGCTGGTAGACGAGCACGGTCAGCGCGACCCGGGCGAGCTCGTCGCCGATGGTGGAGAGCAGGTAGGAGCCGAAGAGCGGCCGGAACTCGCCGACCGCGAAGACCTGCCCGTAGGTGGCCGGTCGGCTGGTCCCGCGGTCGGACCGAGGACGGCGGCGGCTCAGCAGCGTCCCCTGTCGCTGGGGGTGGCGATCACCGCTCGTGCCCGTTCCATGACGCGGGAGTGTGGCAGGTTGGTGGTGCACCGTCGATCACCGGCGGCGGAGCCGGGCGGCGTGCCGCCCGCGTTCCGGTACCGAGGTGCCCGGCAGCCGCCCGGCGGGGGCTGCCGCTTGGCGGAAGGGCCCGTTGACGTGACCTGCCACACTCCCGCGTCATGGAACGGGCACGAGCGGTGATCGCCACCCCCAGCGACAGGGGACGCTGCTGAGCCGCCGCCGTCCTCGGTCCGACCGCGGGACCAGCCGACCGGCCACCTACGGGCAGGTCTTCGCGGTCGGCGAGTTCCGGCCGCTCTTCGGCTCCTACCTGCTCTCCACCATCGGCGACGAGCTCGCCCGGGTCGCGCTGACCGTGCTCGTCTACCAGCGCACCGAGTCGGCACTGCTGTCGGCGATCACCTTCGGCATCAGCTACCTGCCGTGGATCCTCGGCGGCCCGGTGCTGGCCGCGCTGGCCGACCGCCTGCCGCGGCACCGGGTGCTGATCACCAGCGACCTCGCCCGCGCGGCCCTGGTGGCGGCCATGGCTGTCCCCGGCCTGCCGCTGGCGCTGCTGCTGGGCCTTCTGCTGCTGGTGTCGCTGTGCTCGCCACCGTTCGAGGCGGCCCGCTCGGCGCTGATGGCCGACGTGCTGGAGGGCGACCGCTACGCCGTGGCCACCTCGCTGACCGGCGTCACGGCCCAGCTCTCCCAGCTGATCGGCTTCCTGCTCGGCGGCGCCCTGCTGCTGCACTTCTCCCCTTCGGCGGCGTTGCTGCTCAACGCCGCCACCTTCGCCGTCTCCGCCGGCTGGCTGGCCCTCGGCCTGCAGCGCCGCCCCGCACCCGGGTCCGCCGACGGCGGGACAGAGGTCCGGTCGCTGTGGCGGGAGACCGCCAGCGGCAGGCGGTTCGGCGCCACCACACCCCGGCTGCTGTCCATCGTCGGCGTGCTCTGGGTGGCCGCACTATTCGTCAACGCGCCCGAGGGCATCGCCACCCCGCTGGGCCTGCAGTTGCAGGGCACCACCGCCGCCACCGGCATCCTGCTGGCCGCCGCGCCGGCCGGCACCGCCCTCGGCGGCCTGGTCGTGGGCCGCTTCTGCCCGCCGCACGTCCGCGAGCGGCTGCTGGCCCCGCTGGTGGCGCTGTCCCTCGGCGGCGTGCTGCTGGCCGGGCTGGTGCCGGTGTGGCTGGGCACCGGCAGCGCCGCGTTCGCCGCCGTGGTGGCGCTCTTCTTCGTCGCCGGGATCGGCGGCGCCTGCTCGATCCCGCTGAACGTCGCCTTCGTGCAGGCGGTGCCCAGCGCCTACCGCGGGCGGGCGTTCGGGGTGGCGGCCGCGGGGCTCGCCGGGGTCCAGGGGCTCGGTGTCGTGCTCGCCGGGCTCGGGGCCGAGGTCCTGGCACCGAACACGGTGGTGGCGCTGTCGGGCGGCATCGGGCTGGTCGTCGTCGTCGTCCCGCTGATCGCCCTGCGGCGCAGCCGACCCGGTGAGACCACGGCCCGCGTGAGCCCCGCGCCCGTCCCTGGAGGACCATCGCAGTCATGAGCGAGACGAGCCGGCCGCTGCCCTCGGCGGGCAGCTTCTACGACGAGATCGGTGGCGAGCAGACCTTCCGCACCCTCGTCGCGCACTTCTACGGCGCGGTCCGGGAGGACCCGATCCTGCGCCCGATGTACCCGGCCGACGACTGGGACGGCGCCGAGACGCGGCTGCGGATGTTCCTGGAGCAGTACTGGGGCGGGCCGCGCACCTACTCCGAGGAGCGCGGGCACCCCCGGCTGCGGATGCGGCACGCGCCCTTCGCCGTCGACGAGAAGGCGCGCGATGCGTGGCTGACCCACATGCGTGCCGCCGTCGACAGCCTGGACCTCACCGCCGAGCAGGACGCCACGTTGTGGGGTTACCTGGAGATGGCGGCGCACAGCATGCAGAACCGCTGACCGACCCCTGCGCCGCGGCCGCACCTGCACCGACCTCCCGAGGAGCCTCCGCTGAGCCAGCACCCGACGCCCGTCCCCCCCGCGACCGCCGACTGGTGGCGGGACGCGGTCTTCTACCAGGTCTACGTGCGCAGCTTCGCCGACGCCACCGGCGACGGCGTCGGTGACCTCGAGGGCATCCGCGAGCACCTGCCCCACCTCGCCGAGCTCGGGGTCGACGCGCTGTGGATCACGCCCTTCTACCCCTCGCCGATGCACGACCACGGGTACGACGTCGCCGACCCCCGTGGCGTGGAGCCGGTCTTCGGTGACCTGGCCGGCTTCGACGCGCTGCTGGCCGACGCCCACGCGCTGGGCCTGCGGGTGACCATCGACCTGGTGCCCAACCACAGCTCCCACGACCACGAGTGGTTCGCCGAGGCGCTGGCCGCCCCGGCGGGCTCACCGGCCCGGGACCGCTACTTCTTCCGCGACGGGTCAGGCCCGGACGGCGCCCAGCCGCCGAACAACTGGCCCTCGGTGTTCGGCGGTCCGGCCTGGACCCGGGTGCCCGACGGCCAGTGGTACCTGCACCTGTTCGCCCCCGAGCAGCCCGACCTGGACTACAGCAACCCCGAGGTGGTCACCGACCTCGAGGAGACCCTGCACTTCTGGCTGGACCGCGGGGTCGACGGCTTCCGGATCGACGTGGCGCACGGGATGGCCAAGCCCGCCGGGCTGCCGGACATGGTGCCGGTCGAGGACACCGGCCTGTTCGCCGACGACGGCCCCGGCGACCTGCGGTTCGACCAGGACCACGTGCACGCGTTGCACCAGCGGGTGCGTGCGGTGCTGGACCAGTACCCCGACCGGATGGCGGTGGGCGAGGTCTGGGTCTTCGACGACGAGCGGCTGGCCCAGTACCTGCGCCCGGACGAACTGCACCTGGCGTTCAACTTCCGGCTGCTGACCGCCGAGTGGGACGCCGAGGAGCTGCGTTCGGCGGTCGAGCACTCGCTGGCCACGGTCGCCGCCACCCCGGCGCCGGCCTGCTGGGTGCTGTCCAACCACGACCGGCCCCGGCACGTCACGCGCTACGGCGGCGGCGAGGTCGGCACCCGGCGGGCCCGGGCTGCGGCACTGCTGCAGCTGGCGCTGCCCGGCGTCGCCTACGTCTACAACGGCGACGAGCTCGGCATGCCCGACGTCGACCTGCCCGACGAGGTGCTCCAGGACCCGATCTGGGAGCGGTCGGGCCGCACCGAGCGCGGCCGGGACGGCTGCCGGGTGCCGCTCCCCTGGTCCGGCGACCAGCCGCCGTACGGGTTCTCCACCACCGCCGACACCTGGCTGCCGATGCCCGCAGGCTGGGCGCCGCTGACCGCCGCGGCCCAGACGGACGACGCCGACTCGATGCTGTCGCTGTACCGGGCGGCGTTGGCGCTGCGCCGCAGCTCCCCGGTCTTCGCCGGCGACGGCGTGGAGTGGCTGCCCGCCCCGGAGGGCTGCCTGGTGTTCCGGCGACCTGGAGGGCTGGTCTGCCTGCTCAACCTCTCCGCCGCCCCGGTCCCGCTGCCGGAGGGGCAGCTGCTCCTGGCGAGCGCACCGGTCACCGACGGGTCGGTGCCGGTCGACGCGGCGGTCTGGCTCAGCGCCTGAGGGGACCCGCGGCGTGCCTCCCGGGACTCGCCGTCTCGGGAGGCGCGTCACCCCCGAGCGGGTAGCATCGCTGTCGTTACACAGCGTCGCGGGGGCGCTGGAACCGTCGTCCGCCGGCCGTGCCGGGGACGCTCTCCGGGGGAGGCCCGCCCGCCCATGTCGTTGCTGGAGGTCGCGGGCCTGACGAAGTCCTTCGGGGCCCGACGCGTCCTGCGGGACGTCTCGTTCAGCCTCGGCGAGGGCGAGATCGTCGGGCTGGTGGGCGCCAACGGCGCTGGCAAGTCGACCCTCGGCGACGTCCTCGCCGGCATCACCGCGGCCGACTCCGGCGCCATGACCCTGCTGGGCCACCCCTACGCCCCGCTGTCGGCGGAGGACGCTCGCCACCTCGGCGTCGGGGTCGTCGAACAGCTCGTCCGGATCGACCCGGGGCTCACCGTCGCCCAGGCGGTCTTCCGCGGCACCACCCAGGCCGGGCGCCCGCAGTCCGACCTGCGCCGGCAGGCCCAGGTGCTGCTCGCCGAGGTCTCCCTGGACGTCGACCCCGACACCCTCGTCGGCGACCTGCCGCACTTCGTGCACGGGGTGGTGGAGATCGCCCGCGTGCTGGCCGAGGACACCCGGCTGGTGGTGCTGGACGAGGTCTCGGCCGCGCTGCTGCCCGTGGAGGTGGACGGCCTGCACGCCGTGGCCGGCCGGCTCAGCCGACAGGGGCGCGGGGTGCTCTACATCAGCCACCGGCTGCCGGAGATGCTCGCGGTCGTCGACCGGGTGCTGGTGCTCCGCGACGGACGGATCGCCCTGGACAGCCCGGCCGACGCGCTGGACCCGGTGCAGCTGGCCGCGGAGACGGTGGGCGAGCAGGTGCCGCTGCCCACGCGGCGGGTGACGCCGCAGCCGGCGCCGGCGGACGAGGCCGCCGTGCTCCCCCCGCGGCGGGTGGCCTCCGACGAGGTGGCGCTCCAGGTGCGCAACCTGCGGGTGCCCGGCGCGGTCGAGGGCGTGGACCTGCTGCTGCACCGGGGCGAGGTGATCGGGCTGACCGGGCACCGCTCCTCCGGCGTCGGTGAGCTCGTCGGCGCGTTGTCCGGGGAGCTCCCGGCGATCACCGACGAGCTGCTGCTGCACGGCGAACCCCGGTCGCTGGGCTCGGCGGCCGGCGACGAGCTGCTGCGGCTGCCCGCCTACCGCCCCGACGAGGACGCCTACGGGGTCGACCCCGGGGAGACGATCGCCCGGACGCTCACCCAGGAGCAGTGGGGCGCGCTGACCGACGTGCGCAAGGAGATCGCCACGCTGCGCGCGGTCATCCGGACCGTGCACCAGATGGACGTCAAGACGCTGAGCATCCGCACGATGTTCGGCGCGCTGTCCGGTGGCGACCAGCACAAGATCGCCCTGGCCCGGTGGATGGCGTCCTCCGCACAGGACGTCCTCGTGCTGCACGAGCCCACCCGAGGGCTGGACGTGCGGGCCCGCCAGCAGGTGCGCCGGATGCTGGACGACGCCACCGCGCACGGCACGTCCGTCGTCGTCGTGTCGGTGGACCCCGACGAGCTGGCCGAGTGCTGCGACCGCGTCGGCATCGTGTCCGGCGGCCGGGTCACGCGCTGGATCGACACCACCCAGCTGGCAGCGGACGCCGTCCGTGACCGGATCGTCGAGGCAGCCACCGCCTGAGGCCGGACGCCGACCGGGCCACGCCCTTGGGTGAGCGGTGCGGGGTCGATCCGCGTCGGTGGTCTGCGCCGGGTGGCGCCGCCCGGGCAGGCGGCGCCACGCCGGGGTCAGACGCTGACGCCGCCGGCGACCGCCCGCAGCTTGTGCCGGGCCAGCGCCAGGTTGGCCGTCGCGCGGTTGAGCACGAGATAGATGAACAGGCCGGCGTTGCCCTGGCCCTTGAGCACGTTGATCAGGTGGTACTGGCCCTCCAGCGTGATCAGGACGTCCTGGATCTCGTCGTTCAGCTCGAGGTCGGAGATGGTGCGGAGCTTGGCGCGCACCACGTTGGAGTTGCCGGCGGCGGCGACGTTGAGGTCGAAGCCGGGGGAACCGCCGACTGCGAGGGCCATGCCGCTGTCGATGTCGACGATCGCGGCGCCGCTGGCGCCCTCGATCGCGAGGAGATCGGCGATGACGTTGTCGAGCTGTGCCACGGATGAGGCTCCTGTCGTTCTCGGTGGGGGTCGCAGCGGGGTGCTGCGCACCGGGTCAGGGGCTGACCCGGCTCGAGCGGACGGACCTGCGGTCCGGACGTGCACGGGGCTCCGGGGAGGCGGCAGGGCCACCCCGGCGGGTGCCGCACCGCGCTGAGCACGGTGCGGAGCCACCTCGTCGCCGGCGGGCGGGGCGTCAGGGTGGTGCGGCCGGGCACCGTCGTCGGGCACCAGGCCCGGCTGCGGCGACCCCGGAGGTGCGTCCTGCGGCGGGGGCCGCGACCACGACCACAGCGATGCCCACCACCCGGTTGCCATTGCCCTTGTCCTGCCTTCGCCGAGGGGCTCAGGACCCCAGACAACACGGCTCCGACAGGCCCGGCAAACCGGCTGATGTACCTGCAGGTGAGCGCCTCGACACTGAGCGCACACAGCCCCCGGGACGCTCGTGAACCACCGAGCCACCACCGGCGAGACCGCTCCCCGCCGCCGTCGTGACCGCGCCCGGCCTGTCGGCGCTGCACCGGCCTCGGGTACCTTCCGCCGGGAACGCGGGCCTCCGCCCGCTTGGCTGGAGGAGACGCCGTGAAGACCCGGGACCTGGCGTACATCGCCCTCTTCGCCGCCATCGTCGCAGTGCTCGGGACCCTGCCCGCCATCAACGTCGGTCCGGTGCCGATCACGGCGCAGACCCTCGGCGTCATGCTCGCCGGCAGCGTGCTGGGCGCCCGCCGCGGCTTCCTCGCCGTGTTGCTCTTCCTCGTCCTGGTCGCGGTCGGGCTGCCGTTGCTGGCCAGCGGCGCCGGCGGCCTGGCGCCCTTCGCCGGGGCCTCGGCCGGGTACCTCTTCAGCTGGCCGCTCGCCGCCGCCGTCATCGGCTGGCTGACCGAACGCACCTGGGACCGCTACAACGTGGCCCTCGGCATGCTGGCCAACGTCCTCGGCGGCATCGTCGTCATCTACGCGGTCGGCGTCCCGGTGCTCAAGGTCGTCGCCGGCCTGCCGTGGGAGACCGCGCTGTGGAGCGGCGCCGCCGTCTTCGTCCCCGGCGACCTGGTCAAGGCCTTCGCCGCGGCGGCCATCGCCGACGTCGTCCGGCGCAGCTACCCGGTGATCGAGCGACCACGACGGGCCGTCGACACCCGGTGAGGTTCCGTCGTCCCGGTGCCGTCGGCACCGACGTCGACGTCGCCGACCCGACCCGCGGCATCGAGCTGCGGGGGGTCGGGCAACGGTACGGCGACCGGGTGGTGCTCGACGGCATCGATCTCACGCTGAGCGAGCAGCGGGTCGGGGTGATCGGCGCCAACGGGTCGGGCAAGAGCACCTTCGCCCGGCTGCTCAACGGGCTGGTGGTGCCCAGCGAGGGCCAGGTGCTCGTCGACGGGCTGGACACCCGCACCCAGGTGCGGGCGGTCCGGCGCCGGGTGGGCTTCGTGTTCCAGGACCCCGATGCGCAGATCGTGCACCCCACCGTCGCCGAGGACGTCGCCTACGGGCTGGAGAACCAGGGCGTGCCGGCCGAGGAGCGCGCCGTCCGCGTAGCCGAGGTGCTCGCCCGCCACGGACTGGCCGGGCACGCCGACCACCCGGCCCACCTGCTCTCCGGCGGGCAGAAGCAGCTGCTGGCCATCGCCGGGGTGCTGGTGATGCGGCCGGCTCGCATCGTCTTCGACGAGCCGACGACCCTGCTCGACCTGGTCAACGCCCGCCGGATCGCCGATCTGGTCGTCGGGCTCGAGCAGCAGGTCGTCGTGGTGACCCACCAGCTCGACCTGCTCGACGGCTTCGACCGGGTGCTGGTGATCGACCGCGGCCGGGTCGTCGAGGACGCCGCTCCGGGCCCGGCCGTGCAGGCCTACCGCGCGCTGATGGCCGACCGGTGACCCTGGCGCTGTACGTCCCGCGCAGCAGCGTCGTCCACCGGATGCACGCCGGGGTCAAGCTGCTGGGCCTGGCCGTCCTCGCCGTCCTGCTCTTCGCCCTGCCGACGCTCACCGCGGCCGGCGCGGCGCTGGCCGGGGTGCTCGCCGTGGGGTTGCTCCTGGCGCGGCTGCCGGTCGCCGTCCTGGCCCGGCAGGCCCGCGCGGTGCGCTGGTGGCTGCTGGCGCTGCTCGTCGTGCACGCGCTGACCACCGACGTGCGCACCGGCGCGCACGTCAGCCTCCGGCTGCTGACACTGGTGCTCGCCGCGGCGGTGGTGACGGCGACGACCCGGGTGAACGCGATGGTGGCGGTGGTCGAGTGGCTGTGCGCCCCGTTGCGGCTGGTCGGCGTCCGGCCGGCGCGGGTGGGTCTGGCCATCACCATGGCGCTCCGGTTCATCCCGGTGCTGATCGAGCGCGCCGACCGGATCCGGGCCGCCCAGGCGGCCCGCGGTGGGTCGCCTCGCGGGCTGCGTGCGCTGCGGACGACGATCGCCCCGCTGCTGGTGCAGGTGCTGCAGATGGCCCACGACGTGAGCGAGGCGCTCGATGCCCGCGGGGCCGACGACGTCCCCCCGCCGCGCCGCCGGCGCTCCCCCACCCTGGAGACCCCGTGACCGAGTCCGGCGCCCTGCACGAGATCTGGCGCACCCCGGCGGCGGCCGGGCCGATGCAGCGGGTGCCCGCCGCGCGGTTGCTGGCCGGGCGGGGGCTGGACGGTGACCGGTACGCCCTCGGCGGCGGCACCTGGGCGCAGTACCCGGACCTGGAGAAGCAGCTGACGCTCATCGACCGGGAGGACGTCGCTGCCGTCGCCGCGGAGGCGGGCGTGCCGCTGACGCCCGGCGACACCCGCCGCAACCTGGTGACGGCCGGGGTGGAGCTGCCCGCGCTGGTCGGTCACTGGTTCGCGGTCGGGGACGCCCTGCTGTTCGGCATGAAGCGCTGCCCACCCTGCGCCCACCTCGAGCGGCTCACCGGGGCGCGGCTGGTGAAGGCGATGGTGCGCCGCGGCGGCATCAACGCGGCCGTCTTCGGCGGGGCGGAGATCACCGAGGGTGCCGTCGTCCGGCCGGTGTCGGAGGAGGAGGCCGCCCGGCGAGGGGCGCCGACCGGTGCCGGCCGCCCGGAGCCCCGGATCGTCCCGCTCCCCGACTGAGGCCAGCGGCCTGCGCGCACCGGGGACGGCGGGGCCGGGCGCCACGGAGGTCAGGTCTCGGTGGTGGGCCCGTCGAGGTGGCGACCGAGGAAGGTCTTCTCCTCCGGGGTGAGCCGGCGCGGTCGGTTCAACGCGAAGTCGAAGGTCACCAGCAGGGTGCTGCCGGTGACGGCCAGCTGCCCGTGGTCGAAGAGCTCGTAGTGGCAGGTGAACGCAGCAGCCCGGACGTCGGAGACCCAGATCTGCACCTGGAGCGGGTCGGCGTGGTAGAGCACCGGCCGCTTGTAGGCGATCTCGTGCGACGCGACCACGATCCCCCGGCGCAGGCCCGTCTTCTCGTCGTGGGTGGGCTGGTCGAAGAACAGGTCGACCCGCGCCATCTCGAAGTAGCCGAGGAAGGCCACGTTGTTGATGTGCTGGTAGGCGTCCATGTCCGACCAGCGCATCGGGACGGCGACGGTGTGCCTCACACCCGTCACCCTGCCTCATGGCCCGCCGCCGTCCGCACCGCCCCTGTTCCGTACCGGGCCGTGCAGGCCTACGGTGCCGTCGTGGACCCGTGGGCGGAGACAGAGCCGGGCGTGTTGGTGCTGCCGTCAGGACGCCGCGTCCGCGGTCGGGGCCTGCGGCGACCGTTGCCCGACGGCAGCCCGCCCCCGGCCTTCGGCCTGTACCTGCTGGGCCGCCCGCCGTGCCCCGTCCCGTGGACGACCCGCTGGGTGTGCTGGCCGGACTTCCGGTTGCCCACCGCTCCTGTCGACCTGCACGACGCGTTGCGCGAGCTGTGGCAGCGGGCGGAGACCGAACGGGTCGAGGTCGCCTGCTCGGGCGGCACCGGGCGCACCGGGACGGCGCTGGCCTGCCTGGCGGTCCTGGACGGGCTCCCCCCGGCCCGGGCGGTCGCGTTCGTGCGCGGTCACTACCGCAGGCACGCGGTGGAGACCCGCGGCCAGGCCCGTTTCGTCGCCAGCTTCACCGCCTGACGGAGCGCCCCCCGCATCCGCTGACGGGGGCCCGCAGACGGCGACGGCCGGCCGGAGCACAGAGCTCCGGCCGGCCGTCTGGTGACGCGATGGAACGGCCCCCTTGCCGGGTCCCGGTACGAGCCTGCGCGGGCCGGGGGCAAGGGGTCCTCGCTCAGTCCCGCGTGAGCTTCCGGTAGGTGGCGCGGTGCGGGCGGGCGGCGTCCGGGCCGAGCCGCTCGACCTTGTTCTTCTCGTAGTCGTCGAAGTTGCCCTCGAACCAGAACCACTTCGAGTCGCCCTCGTAGGCCAGGATGTGCGTCGCCACCCGGTCGAGGAACCACCGGTCGTGGCTGACGACCACGGCGCAGCCGGGGAACTCCAGGAGCGCGCCCTCCAGGCTGGTCAGCGTCTCGGTGTCCAGGTCGTTGGTGGGCTCGTCGAGCAGCAGCAGGTTGCCGCCCTGCTTGAGCGTCAGGGCCAGGTTCAGCCGGTTGCGCTCACCGCCGGAGAGCACGCCGGCCTTCTTCTGCTGGTCCGGGCCCTTGAAGCCGAACGCCGAGACGTAGGCACGGGACGGCATCTCCACGTTGCCGACCTTGATGTGGTCCAGGCCGTCGGAGACCACCTCCCACAGGCTCTTGGCCGGGTCGATGCCGCTGCGGTCCTGCGCCACGTAGGCGACCTTGACCGTCTCGCCCATCTTGATCTCGCCGTCGTCGGGCTTGTCCTCGCCGACGAGCATCTTGAACAGGGTGGTCTTGCCGACGCCGTTGGGCCCGACGACGCCCACGATGCCGTTGCGCGGCAGCGTGAACGACAGCCCGTCGATGAGCACCCGGTCACCGAAGCCCTTGGTGAGCTTGTCCGTCTCGACGACCACGTTGCCCAGCCGCGGACCCGGCGGGATCTGGATCTCCTCGAAGTCCAGCTTGCGGAACTTGTCCGCCTCGGTGGCCATCTCCTCGTACCGGGCCAGTCGGGCCTTGCTCTTGGCCTGGCGGGCCTTGGCACCCGAGCGCACCCACTCCAGCTCGTCCTTCAGCCGCTTGGCGCGCTTGGCGTCCTTGGCGCCCTCGACCTTGAGCCGGGTGGCCTTGGTCTCCAGGTAGGTGGAGTAGTTGCCCTCGTAGGGGTAGGCCCGGCCGCGGTCGAGCTCGAGGATCCACTGGGCGACGTTGTCCAGGAAGTACCGGTCGTGGGTGACGGCGACGACGGTGCCGGCGTACTTCTCCAGGTGCTGCTCCAGCCACGCGACGCTCTCCGCGTCCAGGTGGTTGGTGGGCTCGTCGAGCAGCAGGAGGTCGGGGGCCTCCAGCAGCAGCTTGCACAGCGCCACCCGGCGACGCTCACCACCGGAGAGCACCCGCACGTCGGCGTCCCCAGGCGGGCAGCGAAGCGCGTCCATCGCCTGCTCGATGCGGTTGTCGAGCTCCCAGCCGTCGGCGTTCTCGATGACCTCCATGAGCTCGCCCTGCTCGGCCATCAGCGTGTCGAAGTCGGCGTCGGGCTCACCCATGGCGGCGCTGACCTCCTCGAAGCGGGTGAGCGCCGCGCGCAGGTCCTTCACCGCCTCCTCGACGTTGCCGCGGACGTCGAGGTCCTCGTTCAGCGGCGGCTCCTGCTCCAAGATGCCGACCGAGGCGCCGGGAGCCAGCACGGTGTCCCCGTTGGAGGCGGTCTCCATGCCGGCCATGATCTTCAGGACGGTCGACTTGCCGGCACCGTTGGGGCCGACGACACCGATCTTCGCGCCGGGCAGGAACGCCAGCGTCACGTCGTCGAGGATCACCTTGTCGCCGTGCGCCTTGCGCGCACGGACCATCGAGTAGATGTACTGGGCCACTGAGTGGGAGCCTTCCGTCAGGTCGCGAGTGGGGGCGGGGCGGGGCGGCCGTGCTCGGCGGGCACCGGCCCCGCCCCCTGCGTTCTCAGCTCCGATCCTCCCAGCCGGGGAGGCTCACGTCAGCGCCGGGACCGCCGGCTCCTCGGACGTGACCTCGGAGTCCGTCTCGTCCAACGTCTCCTCCCCTCCGATGTAGTCCGTGGACCGCTGCCGGTAGAGCTCCTCGCCCGGCGGCGTCTCCTCGCTCGGCGCCGTCTCCTCGCTCGGCGTCGGCGGGGCCGCGAGGGCGGCGGACCGGTCGACACGAGCCGGCCGGGTGAAGTCCGACCACCCACGGGCCAGGTTCAACCCGACCGCGGTGGCCTTGATCCGGTTGGCGCTGCGCCGCCCGGCCTCGCTCTCCCAGGACTCGGTCGACAGGTTGCCGACGACGACGACCGGGTCGCCCTTGGTGACGCTGCGGGCGACGTTGCCACCCAGCTCGTTCCAGCAGGCCACGTCGATCCAGAGCGTGGCGCCGTCGACGAAGCCCTTGGTCTCCTCGTCCCAGCGGCGGGACGTGGACGCCATCCGGAAGTTGGTCACCGACCCGTTGCTGGTGCGGTTCTGGCGCGGGACGTCGACCACGTTGCCGACGACGTGCAGAGGGGTGTCGTTCACGGTGCTCCTCAGGGTGCTGTCCCCGGCGACCTGCCGGGCTGGGACCACCGTCCAGCGCGCGGACCCGGCGGGACAGGAGCTCGGGTCGACTGTGGACACGCCCGCTCGCTGTGGACGACCGGCGCCGTCCCGTCGGGGCACACCGCTACGGCGCGCAGCGCCCCGGGTTCCCGACCGGGCGCCCGCAGCCGATGCGATGATCTGGCCGCGAGCGCCCGTAGCTCAGTGGATAGAGCAGGTGCCTTCTAAGCACTTGGTCGCAGGTTCGATCCCTGCCGGGCGCGCCAGGCACGCGCTTACCTGCGCCTATGCATTGCCTGTCGTGACCACGCAGGTCGAGTTACCGGTTTAATTACCCGTGAGCAGGAACTGGGCCACGTCTGGGCGCTCCGCGAACGGGTCTCGCCCCAGGTACACCCGCGCGGTCATGGACGGGTCAGCGTGGCCCAGCACGTCAGAGATGACCGGCAGGGGGACGCCCTTGGCGTTGAGAACCGATGCCACGGTACGGCGCAGCGTGTGAGGCGTCGCCCAGGGAAACCCCGCGTCCCGAAGGACGGCAGCAACGGCACGGGCACAGTTGGACTGATCCCACTGACGTTCGGTCGGCTCGGCGACCAGCACTTCGCCCGCCCCCCTGGTCGTTGACGACTTCTTGGCCTTTGACTCGCCGGTCATGTGCGGCGCGTGGAACACGTACCCGGTACCGCCAGACTCGTCGTGGCGACGACGCAGCCGTGCGGCCACGTCAGAGGGGAGGTCCACCCGGCGTCGGGCAGCCTTGCTCTTCGTGCCCAGCAGCCGAATGGAGCTCGTGGCCAGGTCCACCGCGTCCCACCGCAGCGTCCGTGCCTCGCTGATCCGGACACCAGTGCCAGCCATGAACGCCAACAGATCGGCGGTCGCCTGGCGCTTGCGCCGGGTCTGCGGTGCCAACACCGCCTCAGCCGCCTGCGCATCGGCGTAGGCGATCAAGGTGCTGCGCTCCGCCTCCGTCAGCGCACGAGTCGTGTCCCGAGCGACGCCGTCCTTGCGGTTGCTCCCCTTCACCTTGCTCGTCTTCGGGGGGTTCACCTGACGCAGCGCGTTCGTTGTCAGGACGCCGTTGTCAATCGCCAGCCCGAACACGCCCATGAGCACGGACCGCGTACTGCGGGCAGCCCCCTCCCCCACGTGGTCGGCAATGTCGTTTAGGAAGTTCCGAAGCCGCTGGGGATCGTTCGCCTGCTTGAGCGTCAGGCCACGCAGGGACGGCGCATCCACTTCCCGCCCGTCCTTGACCCGCTTGGGCGTCGCACAGTTCACATACCGAAGCCACGTGCGCCCGTAGTCGGTAATCGTTCGCTCAGCCTTGCCAGAATCAGGGCGAGCGATGTGGGCGAGGTACATCTCTCCTGCCTTGATGAACGGCGTGCTGTCGGTCATCTCCACGTCGGACACGCCCCGCTCGATGCGACTCCACCGGGCATCCAAGGCCGCCTCTGCGTCGGCCTTGCGTCGTCCCGTGGCCGACAGCTCCCCCTGAAAGCCGTCGTGACCCCTGTAGTAGCAGCGGGCGCGCCACCGTTCGGCGCTACGCGATGGGCAGGTCTTCCACTTGCCACCTTCGTCGCGCTTCTGCGGCGTGGTGGTCGTCTCGCCCCGCCTGCCCGGCTCCAGCGGTCGCCTGCCCTTGGTCATGGAGACTGTCTACCACAGGTAACCAATCGCAGGTAGCTTTCACCGGCTCTACCGGCTCTACCGGCTCTACCGGCTGTCGCAGTCGCACGGATGCGATTGCGCCGCGCTCTCTCCACCGTTGCCTGGACTGTGCGCCCCTGGTCGCGTTCGCCTGCCTTGCTTGGTGCTGGCCCGGCCCCACCCCGGGCAGCCCGCACCTGGGTCCTCGGTCGTGGCTCGCGCTCCTCGGTTCGCGGTCTGCCGTCGTCGCGCTCTGTCGCGGTGCTGACCCGTGCTGGGTCGGCCTGGTCGTTGCGCCCCCTGTCGTCCCCGTGGCTGACCGCCTGAGCTTCGCCGGGTGCCCCATGCATGCCCGAACCTGGTCGCGGTCGTTTTGAACGCTCTGGCCCTGCCCTGCGGCTCTGGCCCTGCCCTGCGGCTCTGGCCCTGCCCTGCGGCTCTGGCCCTGCCCTGCGGCTCTGGCCCTGCCCTGCGGCTCTGGCCCTGCCCTGCGGCTCTGGCCCTGCCCTGCGGCTCTGGCCCTGC
>NZ_JAAKGN010000005.1:60106-91212 GCF_011039295.1 Modestobacter sp. KNN46-3
CCTGCGGCTCTGCCTCTGGTGCTGGCCCCGCCCTTGGTGAGGGCCCTACCCTGGTGCTGGCGCCGCGCCGGCCCTGCGCTGGCTGCTGGCCGGCGGATCGACATGTCCACCCCGTTCGTCGACGCGATGCTGCCCGACGGCTCTCGGCTCCACGTCGTGATGCCCTTGGTCAAGCGGCTAGCAGGCAGAGGGAGTAGCCGCAGTACTGTGTCAAGAGATGGGAACGAGCCACGCCTTACCGGGCCGCCGAAGTCGTGGCCTGCTAGCGTTCGCCATCGACTTTCGGGGGGGTTGAGGACCGCATGGCGTCAGATCGGCAGCGCAGTGGCGATGCCTGGGTGAGTCGCGCGGCCGCCGGATCTCGAGCCGCCCGCAAGCGCATCAGAGGCCGCAGGCAGAAGGTTCCCGCTGCTATGCGCGTGTCTAGATTCGTCGCCGCCTCCGAGGTTGCGGGCCATCAGCGCTTGAGGCTGGAAGACGTTGACCTGCGCATAGACGTGCGCCGACCAGGCGTGTACAAATACCCGCCTGCTTTCAAGCGCGCGAAGCGAACCGAAGACTTCTTCGACACTCTTGCTTCGCTGTCCCCGGTAAGGGGAGCACTGTCGTACGAAGAGGCCGTGGCTGTTCGCGCGAAAAGCAAGTAGACGCGGACCTAGCATGCTCGTATTGTCTGCCGATTGTATATATGAACTTTTAGTTGCTGGTCCTCTATCCCGACCGGTGGCAGATCAGCTTGCTTTGGCGCGCAACGACTACTTGGCGCCGCCCAACCTGTACATCGACGTGCTTGAGCTGCTTCTGAGCAACCTGGCTGTGGGCGTCTTCACGGTATCCGGCGAAGTCGAGCAACGCATGCGAGTGTTTGACCGTCTGCCACTCAAGGTGGTGAGTGGGTCACGCCTGGTTAGACACTATCTGGACCTTTATCATCAGGGCCTCCCCAGCTCGGATGTTCTCTGCATCTGTGCGGCCTTGACGCGATCGGCTCCGCTCTTGACCACGCGCGGCGACTTAGCGCAAACGGCCCGAGAGCTGGGTGTTCGAGTGATACATATTTCCTAGCCCCGACTGCTGATGAGAGGGCGCGACAGGCGTGGCGGATACAACTGTGGGCGAAAGTGAAGAGTCGAGTCAGCGTGCCCATACGCGCGGGCTTGGCGACATGAACCCGTGGGTAGCCGCCCTGATCGCCCTAGCTATAACAAGTTTGTTCGCTTACGCGATCGTCGTAGCTATCCACGCGTCGGACACTGCGCCAATTCCAGCAGATCCCAGTGCCGGCACTGACGGTTACGATGCTTTTGCGCGCATCATTCAAGTAATTGGACTGGTTACGCCCGTCTTGACCACTATCCTCGGCTTCTACTTTGGGGTTAGGGCGGGCGCTGGTGGCCGGGAAGCGGCCGAGACGCGTGCTGTTCAGGCCGAAGATAGCGCTCGCGTCGCAACCGGTAGTGCGGCTAGAGTCCGCCAGGCCCTAACCGCTATGGACGCTGCCCTCGCGGGTAGCGACCAAGCCGAAGAGATTAGACGTGAAGTTCGGGAAACGTACCCGGACGCTTTCGATTTGCAAAGTTGGCTCGGATCTGTGCGGGACATCTCGCCACCTACAGGCCGCTGAGGGCTAGGCGCAACGTCCAAACTGTCCGTGGCAGACGCCATTTGATCGTAGGGGGGACTGCCCGAGCCGCTAGGAGCTGCACTGCTCTCCGACGGCTACGTCCCACTGATAGGCCACGGCGGAAACATAGGCTGGGGCCGGAGTGCCGCTGGTCGAGGGGCTGCAGCAACTGGCCGACCGCACCTCACTCGATCCGCTGGCCCGGTTCGTCGACGGCCTGATCGTGGCCATCGAACGCGGCACCCCGCTGGCCGAGGTGCTGCGGGTCCAGGCCGCCGACGTCCGGGAAGCCGGCAAACGCCGGCTACTGGAAGCAGGCGGGCGCAAGGAGATCCCGATGATGGTCGCAAACGTGAGGCGATCACCTTCCTAAGCGGGCTGTGCCTTCCCGGTGGTGACCTCTCGGCTCCTGGACTTCCTCAGCCTCCGCCACTCGCCGATCTCGCGCCGCCCCTGACGAACGACCGACTCGGCCCCCACCGAGGCAATCGGATACAAGAGGCCGAACCCCGCCAGCGCGGTGGCACCGGCTCCGCTCAAGAGGAGTCGGCCGTCTGTCCGCGCCTCGGTGGCTTGGGTCGCGGCATATGCGGCGAGGGCCGTACTGGCTGCTACGGCTGCCTCCGCTTGCTCGGGCGGCACCGGGGGAAAAGTAGGAAGAGACTCAGCGCCGCCCGCGAACTCCAACACGTCCGGAGGTACGGCTGGGTAGCCGTCTAGGTTCGCCCCACCATCGGCTAGGGCATGAGCGACAGCGACCGCCGCGTTCTGGCGGTGGACGTCAGCAAGTTTGTAGTAGTCCGACGCCGACGAGTTCCACATCGTCGCTAGTACCAGCAGTACGGCACCAGCAGCGGCCTTGAGGACCATGTCGCCCCACCGGCGAGGGGCATCGGGTCGGCTGGAGGAGTCGGTCTCGGTCATGGTCGGCAGCCTTCCCTGAGCTACCGACAGAACTGCTGAGGGCATGAGCAGTTCCGAGCGACCTCAGGACGGTCTGCCCTGCGGTGGAGAGTCAGGCCCTTCTGGTGCGGACTCCATCACGCGTGCGTGATGGCTGACACCAGGCTCGACGGTATGGCTTACTCGCTTTCGGGAGGGAATATCTCCGTCGTTCCGGGAGGGGCCGTATATGGGGGTTGCGGCAAGGGGTGGTTCAACGATGGATATTTTGCGTCATCCAAGTCCGGTGGCGGGTATGCGCAGAACAGTTGGTCGCCCACGAGTTCTCCATAGATATTCCGCCGCAAACTTCCTGTAGATGTGGTCACGAAGAAGCTGGGCTGGTCATCGATGGCATCCAACCCGTGGGGCAACGCCTCTAGTCCGACAAGCCCAGGGATTTCGGAGTCCTTAGATGCGAGCACAACGCGCAGGCGTTTGACCGCCTGAGTGTTGGGATGAACCAGGTCGATACGCATGGACCCATCCGATGTGCGGTAAACGAATTCTCGCCACCGCACCGGAAGGTAGTACCCCACTATGCTGAGGCCGTCGATACCTCCGCTCCGAAGGTGCTCAATGTCTTCTTCGTCGAAGATGACTGTCCTCGTTCGCCCTCTACTCGCCCGCCCACAAGCGAGAGCGTCGGAGAAACCCAGCTGAAACGATGGGCCGAATGCGGGGTTTGTCAATCTCCAGGAGTGAACGCCCATACCCTTGGGGCGACCCTGCTCATCCCGACCCGAGCGGACACCCTGTCCAGAGAATTGCAAAAAGCCGTCGGGGTGGTGTGACAACTTGAGTCGTCGATCGTCGTCGTCGAGAACTGCAATATCTTCAGAGTCGGTCAGCCGAAATTGCCCCTCAGGCTTTGCATAGTTCACAGTCATCCTGGCTGCGATTGCGCGATTCAGTGGGTGATACGGCGCGGTGACGTAGTACGAGCCGTCGCCGCCAAAGAAGATCTTGAAGAGATCTACTGTCTTGCCACCAATGCGATAGGCGATGGTGTAATCGATGGTGCGGGCCATCGAGCTCGCCCCCCCTTATAGAGCTGCTGGACCCAGACCCTACCGATATAGCAGAGCCCGCCAGAGGCGGCACTGCCTCCGGCGGGCTCCGTCATGTTCTCGCCCCCGCGCTGGCACGGCCTACGGCCTGAAGAATCCGATCGTGGGCCGTCCATCGCTCCGGCGAGCGGCCTGTCCCGTCGGCGAGGTCAGGTCCCGGTGGCGTTGACGCTGGACCAGGTGGTCAGTCGGGTCAGGCTCCGACGGTGATCCGGACGACGGCGGCAGGGTGCGCCCAGCCGAGCCCGGCCCGCAGGATCCCGCGCACGGCAGTGCGGTCGGAGGTGAAGAACGGCGACGGGTCCACGGTCACCGTGGCGTCCTCGCGGAGCACCACGTAGTTCCGGGAGCCGTCGAGCGCCCAGACGTGGCCCGCCGTGACCGCCGGGGAGACCAACAGCGGCACCCCGAGGATCTGCCGTCGAGACGGCTGGGTGGGGTCCTGTCCCAGCAGCGGCGTGTTCAGCGCCGTCCCGCCGTTCAGCGTGGCCAGGGCCAGGGCGTCGGTCGGGTTGGCCACGAACGCGGTCACGGTGGCCCCGACGTTCTCGGCGAGGGCCTGCGCCTCGGCGAACGGGTCGAGGTCGGCGAACGCGGTCCCGGCGGCGACGGTCTGGACGTTCCCGGCCGTCGTCGGCAGGGCCTCCAGCCCGGCCGGTGCCGGTGCCGCCAGGTTGCCGAAAAACGCGGCTTCGAGCTTGCGGGCGATGTCCCGAGCGAGACCGTCCCCGACGACCTGGGCGGCCTCCGGGGAGCTGTCGGCGGCCAGCTCGTTGGTGATGATCGTCAGCCCGGCGAGCTTGCTGGGGCTGACGTCCAGCTCTGCGATCGTGGCGTCGGAGACCGCGATCTCCGCACCCTCGACCACCCAGGCGGCGACGGGGTCGTGGTTGACCATGGGGATCCGCAGGGTCGTGCTGGTGGTGCGGACGACGGTGGTGACCTCGGGGCGGGTCGCCAAGGACAGGGCCAGCACGGGCTTGACGAGCAGATCGGCGACCTGCTCGGGGCGCAGCAGGGCAGCGCCGGTGGACGTGGATGCAGTCATGGAAGTGGCTCCGCTGGAGTCGATGAGGACTCCTGGGGGCCACAGACCCACTCAGGTCGCGCCGCTGGCGCGTGAGTGCTGATCCGGCGGCGAGCCACGGGCTGCGGCGACGGATTAGCTGAAGATGATCATGCCACGTTCGAAGCGAGCACACCAACATATTCGCGGAATCGCCGCGCAAATCATCGCAGCCTCCTGCACCGGCGCGTCTACCCTCGCCGACTGTGACTCATCCTCCGGCAAGCTTCGCTTTCCGCCTGCGCTTCAAGCCGCGAGGCGTATTCCCTTTTGCGCACGAGGAGCACGAAGTAGTGCTACATGAGGCCGTCGACGTGGTAGTCAAGCTGCGCGCAGTGGGCTCCTCGACGATCGGCGACTCAAAATGGCTAGCGCTCTACGGAGAGAGGTATTCGTCTGAGGACGAGGCGGCGAGCGCGGGGAATCACTGGAGGGACGCCTTCGAGCGAGCGCTCGCCGCGTTCCGCGTTGCAGCCGACTTCGGTGAGCGGAACACTGATGGTTGGCTCCATCCCAGAATGCTAGCGATTGCCTCTGAGGCTTCCGGAGGGCCAGTCCTCAATGACGTACACGGCCTCATGGTCATACCCGCAGACCAGAACGTGTCGCTCTTCCGCGGCTCGGCGTCTGGCTTTGCGACGCAGTCCGTCGAGGCACTGCGACTAACGCTTGCCAGCGGCCTCAACAGGCGAAGGCACGCTCAGCAAAGGCTCGCATTTGATCTCTACAGCGCTGGCCTGATGGCACAGTCGGTAGACGCAAAATTCCTTCTACTCATCGCCGCCGTGGAATCCCTAATGACAGAATTCAACCGGGCGGCGGAAGTGCAGATTCTTGTTGACGCACTTGTCTTGAAAGTTACCCAGGCGACCATCGACGCGGTCGAAAAGGAGCGTCTAACGTCAGCTGTGTCCCGATTGAAGGTCGCCTCATTTGGCCAGCAAGGCACGCAGCTCGCCCTTTCTCTAGGCGACCGGGAGTATGCGGGCGATTCTGCGGTGAAGTTTTTCAAGCGGTGCTATCGCATCCGGGGACGTGTCACACATGGAAGCGCGACAAGGCCCTCCCAAGAAGACTTGACGGCTATCACGGGTGGGCTGACGCAATTCGTGGGTGATCTGTTGGCCGGGCCAGACCTCGTTGATGAGCTGATCGACCGGGGACGCAACGCGCGGCCCTGACCCAGCATCGCCACGTCCGGCATGAGCCGAGCCACCGACCGGTAACCCTCGGATTGATCACCGGCCGGTGGTTACCTCGTCACCGTGAGCGCAGCACCTGCCCCCATGACGTGCCACTGCCGCTGTCGACCGGTGTCCGGCGGCCCTGGCCAAAGCTGGTCCCGCGCGGGGCGGCCTGAGCAGGTAGGGCTTGGAGTCGCCCAGGGCGGCGACAATCCCGAGCCGCGCAGCCGTGCGTCGCGCAGAGCCCGGACGGCGGCATGAGGTCTGGTGCGTCTGCTGGCCCTGGCCCTGGCTGGCCGCCTCGCGTTGCGGCGGCGCTTGACCTGGCCGCGCGTGGTCGCTGCATGGCCCGTGCGCCCGCTGTGCTGGCCGTGAGCGTCCGCCTGAGCGTTGCCGGGTATCAGTTTGGTGGGCCGCTGCTGCCAGCCCCTCAGATCGCCGTACCTGACCCCGGTGGAATGGCTGCCCAGTACCCCTGGGGGTAGCACCCCCTGGGCACTCAGGGGCCTCATCGCCGGGTCTTAGCAGCCGGGGTGTTGCCACGGTATTGGGGCCAGTGAGGTGGATTCAACTGGCCGTGAAAGCTGCCTCCCGGCAACCGGATTCCGTCAACTGAACCAGTAGGCTCGCCTTGTGCTCGAACGGGTCAAGCGCCACGGACTCATCCCGACTGCCCTGGCCGTCGGCAGCGCCACCTTTCTATCCGACGTTCCCGAGTTTTGGCCGCTCGGTCAGGAGATCGGCATTGCAGTTATGGGGCTCGGCTACTCCTACATTGCGGCCCACATCTTCAACTGGCTGGTTGTCGAGCGTCCTCGGGCGGAAGAGTACCGCGCCCACTACAGGGCGTCGGTGCTCAGTCTTCACCGTCTCGCCACCGTCCCCCCCATCATGATTTACGCGGTCTTCGCCGAAAGCGGGATGGCGCAGAACAAATGGGAGGCCGATAGCCCCGAAGAGATTGCAGACGCTTTGAAGCGCATCGATTGGGGATACTTTGACGTGCATAGTCACGACCTATTCGCGTCCATGCGCAGAGCGATCGAGCAGCATCGGGAAGCCTATAAGGCCGTTATTCCCTTCCTGAGTAAGTTCGAGCCGCGAGTGTCTGCGGCCATAGCTAGGCTCGACTCAGCCGGCATTCATGAATACTTAAGAGATGTCGAGGCGGCTCCTAGGTTCATGACTGACGCGGGCAATCAAATTTTCCTCGCGCGCAAACTCTTCGAGTATCAGCATCTCGGCGACGAATTGCGGAACGCTCTGGGCGACTCCCGGTTCATGCCAGGTCGGCAACAATCGCCCAAGTGACCAGCTCGCCCCTTGGTTGCGGTGCGCTGTCCCGCGTCGTGTAGCTCCCTAGATCTGGCTTGCTCATTAGCTTGGCGAGGGTCGGTCGCGTCATCCCAGGGTGCTCGGCGGGGCGCTATCGGAGCCGCCCCGCCGAGCATCGCCGACTCTGGTCAGCCGATGCGGTAAGTGATGCCGAAGTGAGCCGTCACGGTGAACGGGTCAGGGTCGGCGAACCGCCGAGCCAGGTCGGGGGCATCAACCGACAGGTGATCGATAGCGGCGACCCGCCCCAGGTCGTCGGCCATGTTGCCGACCTGCTTCCGAACGGCCTCCTTCATCATCTCGACCACGGGCTGACCCATCAGCATCTTGTCCGGCCACACCTTGCAGACAATCTCAACCGTCATGCGCCGGTCACCCTTGCCCCGTGAATGGGCCAGCACCTTGTAGCTCATTCCCTCCGACTTGGCCGCGCCCTCGACCGGCTCGTAGCTCAGACGCACGCCGTCGCGCTCGCCGCTGTACGTGACAGCGTTCCGGAGGACATTCCGAACGACATTGGCGTACAGGGAAACCTGTCCGTCAGTCGGCTCGGCGTCGAGCGTCGGAACGGCCATGAATGCGCGCGTGACGTTGACGGCAGTCGGGTCCTCGAAGTAGGTGCCGTACTTCTGGCTGGGCCACGGGTCGATCTGAACGCTGTAGTTCCGCGCCCGACATGCCTTCTGAATGGCATCAGCGTTCAGCGGAGCATGGAGAGCCCCCCGGTAATAGGTCAGGAAGAGCTTGGCGGACAGAATGCCCGCCTTGTTCACTCCGGCCTTCTCCTGCACGATGAACAACACCGGGGAACCGTCGTCGTTGGGCTTGGTGTCAGCCTTGATGGTCACGACCTGCACGAGCAGCTCACCGCCGTAGACGTCGGCCAGGACGTTGGCGAACAGCTCGGCAACCGTGGTGTCGTCGTTGATGAGGGCACGCTCGGCACGCTTGACGTTGTTCTCGCAGCCCGTGACCAGTAGGGCGGCGACGTCCTGGGCAGCGTGGACGTCCAGCCACCGCCCCTTGTGGTTGGCGAAGTCGGAGAGGCTGGCCTGTCCGCTGGCGAGGAAGGCGCTCAGCTCCTCGGTGGCGGTCTGGCACTGGTCGTTCAGGGTGAGGGCTTGGGCGTGGGTGGCCTTCTCCTGGGCCAGTGCACGCCGGGACAGCTCGGCGGCGGTGGGTTCAGCGGGCTTGGTGGTCGTCGTCATGGTGGGTTCCTCACTGGTGACCTGACCCGTGGGGGTTTCAGTCGTCGTCTCCGCGTCGGCGGAATGGTTATCGGTGGTGTTGTTGGTCTGGCTGTTGTTGGGCTTGGTCTTGCGATTGCGTGCGGAGGCCGGCGTCGTGTTGATTGCGCCGGGATGTGGCTCGGGCATTGCTTCCTTCCTGAGGGCCTGCCCGTTTCCGGGCAGGCCGAAGAGACCTGCGGACAGGCAGGTGTGTGTGATGGGGTTGGGGCATCGGCGCAGTGGTCTCACAGAGACCGCCCATGCCTCTAACTGGAGATGGTGGGCGCGGAGCACCCCTCAGTCCCTAACTCGTATTGCCGTTGAGATCAGGTCTGGCGGGCGCGGAGCGCCCCCAGTGATTGACCTGAGCCTGTCTTTCCTTATGGCTGGGCATGGTGGGCGCGGAGCGCCCCTCAGTCCCTAGCTCCTATTGCCGTTGAGATCAGGTCGGGTGGGCGCGGAGCGCCCCTCACCCGTAACTCCTTTCGCCGTTGAGATCAGGTCTGGTGGGCGCGGAGCGCCCCTCACCCGTAACTCCTTTCGCCGTTGAGACCAGGTCTGGTGGGCGCGGAGCGCCCCTCAGTCCCTAACTCCTATTGCCGTTGAGATCAGGTCTGGTGGGCGCGGAGCCCCCCAGTGATTGACCTGAGCCTGTCTTTCCTTGTGGCTAGGCATGGTGGGCGGGGAGCGCCCCTCACCACAAACTCCTTTCACCGTTGCCTAGATGATCTATAAGAGGAGAGGCCCTGAGATCCCCGGAATTCCGGGAGTTTCCGGACTGCCATTTGGTCTGTAGGGCCAAGCGACTTGGCCTCACGGGCCAACTTCCGACTCATTCGTTGGCCTGTAGGGCCAACTTCGTCAGTCGTGCACGGCGCACGGAGCTGGCGATCCCCACGACTTCTGGAAGACGTGACGACTGAGGACCAGACAGCGCACCGTGGACTCGTCGGTGATGTAGCCGAGTCGTTTCGCGGCCTTGATGGCGTCCGACACGCTGTCTCGTCGGGCCGGTCGCACTTCGCCCGTCGTGACGTCGATGGAGCCGAGCACGTCGGCCAGCTCGCCGGAACGGAAGCGGGCATGACCATTCCGGTCGTGCTGTCCCATTGCGGCGAACAGGACCCGGACGGCGAGCGGAGTCACCGCACCGTCCTTGGCCCACCGAGTCATCTCCTGCTGGGCATAGGCCCCCCACTCCGAGCCCGTAGCGAAGGTGATGCCGCGTTGGGGTGGACTCACCGTTGAGCCTTGGCCATGCGCGCGGCTGCCTCGGCGAAGGTCACCCGGCTCCGGTCGCCCGCCTGTTCGACCACGGGCGAGGCGTCCTCGCCGGTCTCCCTCCACACCCGACGACGCGGGGTCGCCCTACCTCCCATCAGGGCATCCGAGGGGACGTAGGCCCGGGAGTGGACCGTCCACGTCCCATCCCGACGGCGCTCGACCGAGATGGGCACCGGGTGACCGCCGGACCCAAAGTCAGCTTCGATGCTGAACACGGCACCGGCAGGCGCTCCCTCGACGTCGGCCCTGGTGAGCACCAGGTCATGGCCTGGCATGACGTCGACCCACCGAGTCAGGTTCCACGGACGGGCGGCTCCCTGATCGGCGGTCATGCGGCCCACTGCCCGCCCGTGAGTGACCGCCTGGGCTCTGTCGGGTCCGAGGACACCGAGACGTCCGTGGCGGTCATTTCAGATGCGCTGACGGGCTCACCTGTGCGCCAGCCGTTCACGGCCGGAGTGGGCAGCGCGGCCACCTTGGCACGACACGAACCGCACGGCGGGTGGACGACGCTGTACCCACACTGAGCCGCCCACGCGGCCTGAGCCGCGCACGGGTGGCAGTCCAAGACGGCGAGCCACCACCGCTTGACCTGCTCCCACCGCTTCGCCTGTCGATGTGACTCTGGTGCGGTCACGCCGCACGCCCGCTCTGGACAAGGCGGGCCTGCACGAAGCGAGCCAGCTCCTGCGCGTCGTAGAGAACGATGCCGCCCACCTTGTGGAACGCGAGACCGCGTCCGTTCGGGTGGCATGCCCAGTTCTCCAACGTGCCCACGGACAGCCCCAGGTAGCGGGCAGCCTCGGGACGCCGCACGTACTGGGGCAGGTTCCCGGCGCTCACTGGTCATCACTCGGGAGGACAGCAGCCAGCTCCGGGCCGGACAGCGAGACGACACCGGAGGTCTGCACGCGCCCAGCGGCGACGAACACATCCAGGTCCCGCCGGGAGTACATCACCCGGTGGCCGACGCGGTGGAACGGCGGGCCGATCAGCCGGGCTCGCCACGTGCGGAGGGTGACCTCCGGGGTGAACAGGTAGGCCGCTGCGGCGTCACTGGACAGCCACTCGACCTGGTCGGGGCAGTGGTTCCACCACGGCTGGGCGCATGGCGCAGCCGTCGGGACGGCGGAGATGAACGATGGACCCTCAGGGGTCCGAGATGCGCTGGTCACGCATTCCTCCACAGGAGATGTGGAGGGGAGCTTCCTAGTAGCTAACCGAACCGACGGAGGGCACGCCCAGGGAAACCCCCCTCAATGGATAGGGACCCTGTAGATACAGAGGTCCCGTGGATTGGGGTGGTTTCCGGGCGACTGCACAGTGCCTCCCGCTTCGCGGGCAAGGCAGCGTCGGAGTATTCAGTTAGTTAGGGCGCTTGTCCGACCGTGGTGGAGTCTGCTGCAGAACTAGCGGGGACGGCGCTGCAGCGGTTCGGAACTCGTTGGGACGAAGTTAGCACACGACCACGACTCTGCGTCAACGGGCCGATGCTGTGAGTCACACCGGCCCCAGGGGACACAAGCGCCCCAGAGTGGTCCGCACGCAGGATGTCCACGCCGCCGGTAATACCGCCTTGTTACCCATGGAGTTACCTATGGCGCCGGGAGCCCTTGCCGATCGCCGTGGATCAACGTGGGTGTTGCGAGGGGCAAAGAAGCAGGTCAGATCGGAAGCGGGTGAGCGGATGAGAGTCCGGGGGAAAGCCCGTGGACGTACGGTCTGCGATGCACTTGGTCGCAGGTTCGATCCCTGCCGGGCGCGCCACTGGCTCCCTCGTCCCGGGTGTACGCAGGCGCCGGCTGGCCCGATCAGCCGGCTGGACGCGGTCGGTCGTCGGGGCGCAGACCGCGCACCCCGCCGACCGACTCGGTCGTCGCGACCGGACGACTCCTAGTCGTCGTCCTCTTCCTCCTCGTCGACCGTGCCGCCGTCCTCGACCACGCCGGTGTCCTCGCCGCCCTCCTCGTCACCACCGCAGGCGGTCATGGTGAACGACGCAGCGGCGATGGCGACACCTGCGGCGGCGGAGCGCCACCGGTTGCGGCGTGCGGGCAGGGAGATGCTGGTCATCGTTCTCCTCGTGGTCGATCGGCCAGGGCCGACGTCGGGTGTACGCACGGCCGACATGCCCGGCGTCCCGCGGTGCCAACCCCGGATCACCGCCGTCGTCAGGGAGCGGCGAGGCCCGGGGGACCCGGCACGGGCCGGGCCGGACGGTCAGCCTGCGCAGGGCGTCTCGGCGCCCGTGTCAGGGAAGCGTCCGGAAGGTGCCCGAGGCGACCACCGTCCGGTCCGTCCCGGTCTCCAGCTGGTAGTGGTAGGACCTGTCCGGGGCGAGGCTGCGGGTGATGGACAGCGGGACGACGTCGTTGCTGGTCGTGCGGTAGGTGTAGAAGCCGGTCTGCGAGCCGAACGGTGCGGCGGAGACCCGGAGGGTGGTCCGCGTCGTGTTCGGGGGGACGTACGCGGACACGGTCACGCCGATGCGGCTCGGGGTGACGGTGTGCTCCCACGGCTGCGGGCTGGCCGCGGGCTCGGAACCGGCGCTCGGGGTGGCGTACCGGTTGAGGACCCCCTCGATGATCGTCCCGAACTGACCGTTGCGGGCGTGGCCGACTCCGGCCGGGTGCTCGTGCGACGTCTGGAAACCGCGGTCGGCGTACCAGGCCTCGCCGACCTTGGCCCCATAGGGACCGTTCAGCGAGTTCAGGCCGCCAGGCGCGGACCCGTTCGTGTCGGTGTCCAGCTCGCCGGTGTCCCAGTGCATGTGCACGTTGGCCTTGAGCGACGCGGGGAACGCGTCCGCAGCGACCGCGGGTGCGCCGCCCCCGCCGATCACGATGGTCCCGCCGCCGGTCAAGAGCTCCGAGTGCCGGGGGAACAGGAACCGGGTCATCAGCTGCGCGCCGGTGCTGTACCCGCCCAGCCACACGCGGTCCCGGTCGATGTCGTACTGGCCGTGGACCGAGTCGATCAGCGCGGCGAGGTGGTCGGCGTACCCGGTCGGGTCGCCCCGCTCCCAGCACTGACAGGCGCGGTTGGGGCTGGAGGGCACCAGCAGGACCATGTTGTGCCGCTTCGCCACGGCGACGACCCCGTTGACCCCACCCAGTGAGTAGCTGGCCGACGGGTTCTCGAACCCGTACTCGCCGGTGCCGTCGGCGTAGACGAGCAGCCCGACCGGCTGGGAAGGGTCGATCCCGGCCGCGTACACGTGGTGCTGGGCGGTGTACCCGGCGCCGGTGAACGTCTGGAACGTGCGGTCGGTGAGCGGGCCGCCTGATCCGCCGGTCGGGGCCGCGGCAGCAGGCGTGGCGATGGCGGTGGCGAGCAGCGCGACCAGCGCTGCCAGCACGATGCGGGACGGGCGCACGAGGGCTCCAATCGCGTTGAGGGGTTCGGACATCTCGCCGACGGGGTGCGTGGGCGACCCGTCTGTTGCGCGGCTGATGTCACAGGCCGGTCACAGCCTGCGGGGTCGGCGCGAGGCACGCCCGAGGATGCCGAGAGAGTCTTCTCACCGTTCAGCAGCCGGTTGCTCGCGGCGCCCGGCCACGAGCGAGCGGGTTCGGCCGCCGACGAGCCTCCGACCGCACCGGCTGGGCCGGTCCGTCGTAGCGCGCGCCCCGATGGTCGGTACGTCGGTCGATAGCCTGCCCCGCCATGGGGCTCTTCGGGACGTTCACCTACAGCGACGGCGCCTGGACCAGCCCGGACGCCCGCCGCGAGCGGTACCTGGTCATCGACGTCCACGACAGCGACATCGCGACCATCGACTACCGGCCGACCGGGGACGCCGGTGGCCGGTGCTACCTCGGCTTCCAGCCCCGGGTCTACTTCGAGGACCCGACCGCGAGCGCGCCGGTGGACAACGACGCCGAGGCCCGCGGGCTCGCCCACTGGGCGCTGCTGGCGACCGGGCGGGAGGTGGACCCACAGGACGTGGCCGCCCTCCTGGCGCCGGACGACGAGGACGACGAGCCGGAGGACCTCTTCGTCGAGGAGACCGTGCGGCGTCTGCTCGAGCTCACCGGCGTCCCGGTGCCGGAGGAACTGGCCGAGGAGGCGCTGACCGGCGAGGAGTGAGGAGGCCTCCGGGACGGCCCCGTGGCGAGGTCACGGGCACGGGACCAGATCGCCCTGATCGGTGCCGGGAGGGACACCAACCGCAGCTCTTCGCCGTCGCTGCGGAGCCGGCCCGCACGGGAGTGGCGCCGCGCAGCTGACCGTCGGCCGTCAGCCGGCGGGGCGATCCGACCGGGCGACCCAGCCGATGGCCGGGGCGACGTGCCGGGCCACCGTCTCCAGCAGGTGGGCGTTGTACTCCACGCCCAGCATGTTGGGCACGGTCAGCAGCAGGGTGTCGGCGTCCCGGACGGCGGCGTCCTTGGCCAGCTCCTCGGCCAGCTGGTCGGGCTCGCCGACGTAGCTCTTGCCGAACCGGGCCCGCACGCCGTCCAGGATGCCGACCTGGTCGTCGCCGCCCTGACCCGAGCCGAAGTACTGCCGGTCGAGGTCGCTGGTGATCGGCAGCACGCTGCGGCTGACCGAGACCCGCGGTTCGTGCGCCCAGCCGGCTTCGGCCCAGGCCGCGCGGTAGAGCGCGATCTGCTCGGCCTGCAGCTGGTCGAAGGGCACCCCGGTGTCCTCGGACAGCAGGGTTGAGCTCATCAGGTTCATCCCCTGCTGCGCGGTCCACACCGCGGTCTGCCGGGTGCCCGACCCCCACCAGATCCGCTGCCGCAGCCCCGGGGACTGCGGCTGGACGGCGAGCCGGGCGGACGCCCCGCCGGTCATCCGCGGATCGGCGTCCACGACGGTGGCCCCGCTGATCGCGGTCAGGAACAGCGCCGTCTTCTCCCGGGCGAGGTCGGCGTCGCTGCTGCCCGCCGGCGGCACGTAGCCGAAGGCCTCCGAACCACGCAGGGCCGTCTCCGGTGAGCCGCGGCTGATGCCCAGCTGCAGCCGCTCACCGATGAGCAGGTCGGCGGCCGCGGCCTCCTCGGCCATGTACAGCGGGTTCTCGTACCGCATGTCGATGACGCCGGTGCCCAGCTCGATCCGGCTGGTGCGCATGCCCATGGCGGTCAGCAGCGGGAAGGGCGAGGCGAGCTGCCGGGCGAAGTGGTGCACCCGCACGTGGGCGCCGTCGAGGCCCAGCTCCTCGGCGGCCACCGCCAGCTCGACGCTCTGCACCAGCGCGTCCCGCCCGGTCCGCACCTGCGAGCCGGGGATGGGCTGCCAGTGCCCGAAGGACAGGAAACCGATCCGCTTGTCCACTGCACTCACCTCTCGTCGTCTGCACTGCGGCGAGCGTCGGCGGGGCCGGGGGTGTTCCCGGGAGCCACGGTGGGATGACCCGGAGCGGTGCGCGCGTTGCCGGATGTGTCCAGAGCCACAGCGAACCGAGGAGCAGGCACATGCGCGCGACCGTCGAGGACACCGTCATCGCCGAGGCACCCGAGTCCGAGCTCGTCCGCATCGAGGGCAACTGGTACTTCCCGCCGTCGGCCGTCACGGCCGGCACGCTCACCGAGAGCCCGACGGCCTACACCTGCCCGTGGAAGGGGCCGGCCCAGTACTTCGACGTGGTCACGCCGGAGGGCACCCGCAAGGACGGCGCCTGGAGCTACCCCGACCTCAAGCCGTCCGCGGTGGACCGGGTCGGCAAGGACTTCGCCGGCTACGTCGCCTTCTCCCGAGAGGTCACCATCGCCGAGTGACGGGCCGCGGGCGGGGTCGGTGTGTCGCAGCGGACCGGCGGGACGACTGAGGTCAGCCAGTCACGGAAAGTGACGGCACGAACACAATCGTCCCGCGCAGGTTCCCCGGCTGGGGGCGGGCCATGGTCCAGGCTGTCCGGGTGACCACCCCCGCCCCCGAGTCGCCAGGCGCCCCCGGGCCCGCCGGCGCTGCCGGGCGACGACTGAGCGCGGCCGACGTGCTGCTGGCCGACCGCGGCCAGCTCTTCCGTGCCCTCTTCCTGTCCGCGCCCGTCGCCAAGGCCGTCGTCGACCCGGACGGCCGGCTGCTCGTCGTCAACCCGGCGATGTGCGAGCTGACCGGCCGGACCTCCGGCGAGCTCGTCGGCCGGCACCTGGACCTGCTCACCCACCCCGACGACGTCCCCCTCGAGGACCGCGCGGCCGAGCACGTGCCCGGCACCCCGCTGCTGGACCCCCAGCTGCAGGTCGTCGGCGAGCGCCGGTTGCGCCGCGCGGACGGCAGCAGCATCTGGGCGATGCAGACCCAGGAGCTCGTCCACCACAGCAACGGCGAGCCGCAGTTCGTGCTGCTCACCCTGGTCGACGTGACCGACCGCCGCCGGGTCGAGGACGACCTGGTCCGGCGCACCTTCACCGACCCGCTGACCGGGCTGCCCAACCGGCGGGCCCTCACCGAGCGGCTGCAGCGTGCCCTGGCCGCGTCCGGCCGGCGCGGGACGCTGGTCGGGCTGCTGCACCTGGACCTGGACCGCTTCACCGCCGTGAACGACTCCCTGGGCCACGAGGGCGGCGACCAGTTGCTCTGCCAGGTCGCCGACCGGCTGCGCTGGAGCACCCGGGTGGAGGACACCGCCGTCCGCTTCGGGGCCGACGAGTTCCTCGTCCTCGCCGAGGACGTCGAGGACGTCGAAGGGCTGCACACCCTGGCCGACCGCCTGCTCGGCGTGCTCGACGAGCCCTTCCACGTGCTCGACCGCGAGGTGACCCTGTCGGCCAGCGTCGGCATGACGCTGGGGTCCGACCTCGCCCCCGAGGCCCTGCTGCGGCAGGCGCACAGCGCGCTCGCCCGGGCCAAGGCCAGCGGCGGCCGTGGCCGGATCGAGGTGCACGACGAGGCGCTCGGCGAGGGCTACGTCGACCAGCTGCAGCTGGAGACCGACCTCCGGCACGCGCTGGAGGCCGGCGAGCTGCGGCTGTTCTACCAACCGATCGTCGCGCTGTCCGACGAGCACCTGCTGGGCTACGAGGCGCTCATCCGCTGGCAGCACCCGACCCGCGGGCTGCTGCCCCCCGGCGCGTTCCTGTCCGCCGCCGAGGACAACCGACTCACCTCCCGCCTGGGCGCCTGGGTGCTGCACCAGGCCTGCTGGGACGCCGCCGGCTGGGACCCCTCCCTCCGGGTGCACGTGAACATCTCCGCCCGGCACCTGGCCGAGCCGGGCTTCAGCGAGCTCGTCGCCGACGCCCTGGCCGAGTCGGGGCTGGCGCCGGACCGGCTGGAGCTGGAGATCACCGAGTCGACCGCGCTGTTCGCCGCGGACGCGACGCTGCACGCCGTCGACACGGTGACCGAGACGGGCGTGACCCTGGCGCTGGACGACTTCGGCACCGGCTACTCCGCCATCACCGCGCTGCACCGGCTGCCCATCCACACCCTGAAGATCGACCGCTCCTTCGTCGCCGACATCGTCGCCCAGCCGGCCACCGCGGCCCTGGTGCAGGGCCTGCTCCAGCTCGGTCAGGGCATGGGCCTGCAGGTGATCGCCGAGGGCATCGAGGACGGCGAGCAGGCCCGCTGGCTGCGCGAGCACGGCTGCGCGATGGCCCAGGGCTACGCCTTCGGCCGGCCCGCCCCGCTGCCGGCCCGCGAGCTCGACGAGTACCCGGCGCCCCCGCGGCTCGGTGACCTCGACGACCCGCCGGTGCACCCGACGCCGGACCCGGCCCCGGCAGCCGATGACAGCTCCGCCGCCGGGCCCCAGCCGGAGTGGTCCGGATCGGACGACGACGAGCCAGGACCCGGGTTCGACCTGGGTGCCGCGCTCGCCGAGCAGGACCTCGACGGGTCCGGCCCGGCCGTGGGCAGCGCCGCCGTCCCCCAGCTCGACTCCTTCGAGCTCCAGGGGACCACGTCGGAGCCCCCGTCCACGCCGTCGGCCGACGCCCCGGTGCGCGACGAGGTGCCCGAGGCGGGGTCACCGCAGGGCGACTCCTTCGACCCGGGCGTCTTCCGGCCCTCCAGCGCGCTCCTGGAACTGCGTGCGCTGCTGGCCGCCAACGGTGCCCCCGACGCCCCGGGCGTCCCCGGGCCGCGGGAGCCCGCGGAGCTGGGCGACCTGCGGGCGCTGACCGCCGACCCGACCGACCTCTCCGGGCTGCGCCCGTGGCTGGAGTCCTTCCAGCAGCGGCTGGGCCTGGACACCGGCGACCTGCCGGAGGTCGGCCGCAGCTGACCCGGGGAACGGACCTGCGCGTCCGTTCCCCGGGTCAGGAGTCCGTTCCCCTGGTCAGGAGTCCGGCACGGTGACGACGCCGGCGCGCAACGGGAGCGCATCGGGTCGCTTGGCCGCCCGCCCGTCGCCCGAGGACTCACCGCGCAGCCGGCGGCCGATCCATGGCAGGACGAACCCGCGCACCCAGGCGAGTTCCTGGCCGACCACCTCCCGCACCGGCAGCGGCGGCGCCGGGTCCAGCGGGGTGCGCCAGTCCGTGTCGTCGCCGGCCACCGGGACGCCCAGCGCGGCCGCGGCGGCGAGCGCCGTCCGTCGGTGCCCCTCGGGCGTCAGGTGGATCCGGTCGCCCGGGTCCCACATCCGCGCGTCCTGGACCCAGGAGGCGCCCCACTGGTCCAGCACGACGGCGCCCTGCCGGGCGGCGATCGACCACAGGTGGGTGTTGAAGACCGCGACCCGGCCCCGGGTGCGGCGGATGATCGGCGTCTGCCGTGGGTCCACGCCGGTGGCCAGCAGCACGTCGGCTCCGGCCGCGCGGAGGGAGGCGACGGCGGCCTCCAGGTCCGCGGCCAGCTGGTCGGGGTCGGCGCCCGGGCGCAGCAGGTCGTTGCCACCGGCGACCAGGCTCACCAGGTCGGGTCCGGAGGCGAGCGCGACCGGCACCTGCTCGGTCAGCACCTGCGCCAGCAGCCGGCCGCGGACGGCGAGGTTCGCGTACTCGACGGTGCCCGACGGCGAGGCCGCGGCGAGGTGCTCGGCGAGCCTGTCGGCCCAGCCCCGGAAGGAGTCCGGCGTCCCGGGCTCGGGGTCGCTGAGGCCCTCGGTGAAGGAGTCCCCCAGCGCGATGTACCGCTGCCACGTCCGACGATCACTGCCCGGTTGCACGTCCCCTACTGCACCACGCCCCACCGGGCGCCAGGGTGACGGGGTCCGGCCGGCCCCCGCGTCGCCCCGTTGCCGCCGGCCGGCTCAGCCGACCTCGTCGCCGGGCCCGCGGGCGCCCTGCGGGGCGCGCGCCGGGCCGGTGCCCGGGGCCGGCACCCCGCCCGGTGTCCGTCGGCGAAGCTCCTCGGGCACCAGCTCCATCAGCTCCTCCGGCAACAGCGGGAGGTCCAGCAGCGAGAGCTTGACCCGGCTGCGGTCGGCGGCCAGCCAGTCGTCCAGCCGCACCAGCAGCCCGGCGTCCGCGCGGGCCTCGACGTGCAGCTCGTCCCCCGGGCCCAGGCGACCGACCACCAGGCCGTCCACCTCCACGGCCGGGTGCCCGGCGGTCTCGGGCAGCGCCAGGTGCAGCGGCTCGTGCGGCCCCAGCACCACGGTGCGGTCGATGCCGTTCAACGGCGCCGACGGGGTGACGAGCACGCCCGCGGCCCCGGGGGACATCACCGGACCGCCGGCGGCGAAGTTGTAGGCCGTCGACCCCATGGGGGTGGCGATGATCAGCGCGTCGCTCCGGTAGTGGCCGTAACGGCGGCCGGCCACCGACAGGGTCGCGTCGACCATGCCCTCCCCCGGCACCCGGGCCAGGACGACGTCGTTGAAGGCCACGGTCTCCCAGCCCGGCCCCCGCACCACCAGACAGCTGCGCGACTCCAGCGTCGAGCGGCCCTCGGCCAGCGCGGTGAGCGCCCCGTCCAGCTCCTGGCCCTCGACCTCGGTGAGGAAGCCCAGCCGGCCGAAGTTGACGCCCAGCACCGGGACGGGGTCGGCGACCACCATCCGCATCGCGCCGAGCAGCGTGCCGTCACCGCCGAGGGCGATGATCCCGTCGCAGCTGCTGGCCAGCTCGGCGACGTCCACCGGCGTCACACCGTGCAGGTGCAGCCGCTCGACGTCCGCTGCCGCGGCGACCAGCTCCACCCCGTGCGTCGTGGTCCAGGCCAGCACCTGGGCCACCGCGCCCACGCAGTCGCGGTGCGGGTGCAGCACGAGGCCGATCCGGCTCCCGTCGTGCACCCGTCAGCCCCGGTACGTCTCGAGCAGGCGCAGCCAGCTCTCGCTGATCGTCGGGTAGGACGGGACGGCGTGCCAGAGCCGGCTGATCGGCACCTCGCCGACCACCGCGATCGTTGCCGAGTGCAGCAGCTCGGCCACCCCGGAGCCGACGAACGTGACGCCGAGCAGCACCTCGCGCTCGGTGTCCACCACGGCGATCGCCGTCCCGGCGTAGCCGTCGGCGAAGAGCGAGGCGCCGGCGATGCTGCCGATCGGGTACTCCACGACCCGGTGCGGGACGCCGGCGTCGGCGGCCTCCACGGCGGTCAGCCCGACCGCGGCGACCTGCGGGTCGGTGAACACCACGCTCGGCGTCGCCCGCCGGTCGGCGGTGGCGACGAACGGCGACCAGTCGGCCAGGTCGACCTCCTCGTCGCGCGCCCGGGCGACGATCGCGGCGCCGGCCTGGCGCGCCTGGTACTTGCCCATGTGGGTCAGCTGCTGGCGGCCGTTGACGTCGCCGACGCCGTAGAGCCACGGGACGCCGGGCACCTGCAGCGACTCGTCGACGTCCAGGTACCGGCCCGGCTCCAGGCCGACCGTGTCCAGCCCGATCTCGTCGGTGTTGGCGGCGCGGCCGGTGGCGACCAGCACCTCGTCGCCGCGGAACTCCCCGTCGGCGGTCGTGAGCACCACGTCGCCGCCGTCCTCCCGGCGGGCCGAGCGCACCTCGCTGTTCAGCCGGACGTCGACGCCCATCGCCCGCAGCGACGCCTCGACCGCCTCGCCGGCGGCCGGCTCCAGGGCCGGCAGCAGCCGGCCCCCGCGCTGCAGCAGGGTCACCGAGGAGCCCAGCTGCTGCCAGGCGGTGGCCATCTCGCTGCCGACGTAGCCGCCACCGAGCACCAGCAGCCGGCCCGGCGCCTCCTTCGCGCTGGTCGCCTCCCGCGGGGTCCACGGCTGCACGTCGGCCAGGCCCTCGACCGGCGGGACGGCGCCGCGGGACCCGGTGCAGACGGCGACGGCGTGCCGGGCGAGCAGCACCAGGTCCGTGCCGTCGTCCTGGGCCACGACGACCCGCTTCTCCCCCACCAGCCGCCCGTGCCCGCGCACCAGGGTGATCCCGGCGCTCTCGACCCACTGCGCCTGGCCGGCGTCGTCCCAGTGGCTGGTGAAGCCGTCCCGGCGGTCGAGGGTGGCGGCGACGTCCTGCTCGCCGGTGACCGCGGCCGCGGCGCCGGACACGGCGCGGGCCTGGGCCAGCGCCTCGCTGCCCCGCAGCAGCGCCTTGCTGGGCATGCACGCCCAGTACGAGCACTCGCCGCCCACCAGCTCGCTCTCCACCAGCACCGTGCTCAGCCCGCCGCGGGTGGCGATGTCGGCGACGTTCTCCCCTGTCGATCCGGCACCCAGGACGATGACGTCGTACGTCTGCTTCGCAGTGGTCACCTCGGCATTGTGGTCGACTGACCCCCGTGCCTGTCGATCCCGCCGACCACGCCGCCGCCCTGCGCCAGTACGCCGCGGGGGTCGTGCTGTTGACGGTGCGCGACGACATCGACGACGTCGGGACGACGGTCACCTCGGTGATGAGCGTCTCCGCCGACCCGCCGCTCATCGCCCTCGGGCTGGCCGCCGACGGGTACCCGGCCGAGGTGCTGCAGGGCATCGGCAGCGGCGCGGTGAACGTGCTGAGCACCGACCAGGCGATCCTGGCCAGCCGGTTCGCCTCGGCGGGGCGGCCCAGCGCCCGACACCTGCTGGAGTCGGTGCCCTGGCACCGCGCCCCGGTCAGCGACGCGATCGTGCTGGACGGCGCGCTTGCGGCGCTGGACTGCACGGTCGCCTCGGTGGTCGAGGCCGGCAGCCACGTCGTGGTGCTGCTGACGGTGGAGGGCGTCCCGGTGCTCGGGGACGGCGACCCGCTGGTGCGACTGCGCGGCCGCTGGGCCGACGGCGTCGGTGCACCCCTGCGGCGGCCGTGATGCGGCCGCTGTGCGCCGACCAAGGTCTCCCGGTGCGTGCGCAGCGGGCGGCCGTGGCGCTGACGGCGCTGCTGGCGCTCGCGGGCTGCTCGGGCGGTCCGGGTCCGGTGGCGGCGCCGTCGTCCTCGTCGTCCGCCCCGTCGTCGAGCACCCTCCCTGCCACCCCCGCCCCGGCGGTCGGGGAGGCGCTGACGGCGCTGGAGGGCGAGTTCGACGCCCGGCTGGGGCTCTACGCGGTCGACACCGGGTCCGGGCAGGTCGTCGCGCACCGCGCCGACGAGCGGTTCGGCTACGCCTCCACGCACAAGGCGCTGTCGGCCGCCGCGGTGCTGGACCGGACCAGCGACGCCGAGCTCGACCAGGTCGTCACCTACACCGCCGAGGACCTGGTGCCCCACTCCCCCGTGACCGAGGCACACGTCGGCGCGGGCCTGCCGCTGCGCGAGCTGGCCGCGGCGGCGGTGCAGCACAGCGACAACACCGCGGCGAACCTGCTGTTCGACCGGCTCGGCGGCCCGGCAGGCCTGGAGCAGGCGCTGCGCGACCTCGGCGACGACGTGACGTCGGTGGACCGGACCGAGACCGCGCTGAACACCGCCGTCCCCGGTGACGTGCGGGACACCAGCACGCCCCGCGCCCTGGCCACCGACCTGCAGGCCGTGCTGCTGGGAGACGCCCTCGACCCGGCCGACCGCGACCTGCTCACCGGGTGGATGCGGGACAACGCGACCGGCGGCACCCTCGTCCGGGCCGGCGTGCCGGCGGACTGGCAGGTCGCGGACAAGTCCGGGGGCGGCGGCCACGGCACCCGCAACGACATCGCCGTGGTCTGGCCACCGGACGGCGCCCCGATCGTGCTCGCGGTGCTCTCCAGCCGGGACGAGGCGGACGCCGAGTACTCCGACGCACTCATCGCCCGCGCCACCGACATCGCCGTCACCGCCCTGAGCTGACCCCGTGACCACCGAAATGGCCATTCTGGTGGCCGCAGGGGTGGCCGGGCCGGGGGCTGGGGGGCGCGGGTGTCAGCCCACGGGGATAGCGTCGGAGCGGAGATGAGCCAGTCACTCCCCGCCCCGTCGCCCTCTGCCCTCCGCCGTGCCCTGGTGCGCGCCGAGCGCGGGGTGACGCTGGACGCCACCGAGGCCGAGACCCTGCTGCACGCCCGCGGGCTGGGCGAGGGCGAACCGCTGGACCGGCTGCTGACCGCGGCCTCCCGGGTGCGGAACGCCGGGCTCGCCTCGGCCGGCCGCCCGGGGGTGGTCACGTACAGCCGCAAGGTGTTCATCCCGCTCACCCACCTGTGCCGCGACCGGTGCCACTACTGCACGTTCGTGACCACGCCCGGCCAGCTCCGCGCGCAGGGCAAGGCGCCGTTCCTGTCGCCGGACGAGGTGCTCGACGTCGCCCGGGCCGGGGCCGCGCTGGGGTGCAAGGAGGCGCTGTTCACCCTGGGCGACCGTCCGGAGGAGCGCTGGCCGGTCGCCGCCGAGTGGCTGGAGGCGCACGGCTTCGACTCGACGCTGGGCTACCTGCGGGCGATGGCGATCCGGGTGCTGGAGGAGACCGGGCTGCTCCCCCACCTGAACCCCGGCGTGCTGTCGTGGGAGGAGATCCAGCGGCTCAAGCCGGTCGCCGCCTCGATGGGGATGATGCTGGAGACGACGGCGACCCGGCTCTGGTCGGAGAAGGGCGGCCCGCACTTCGGCAGCCCGGACAAGGAGCCCGCCGTCCGGCTGCGGGTGCTGGAGGACGCCGGCCGTTCCGCCGTCCCGTTCACCACCGGCGTGCTGCTGGGCATCGGGGAGAACTACGCCGAGCGGGTCGACGCGATCGCCGAGATCCGCGCCTCGGCCCGGCGGCACCAGCACGTGCAAGAGGTCATCGTGCAGAACTTCCGGGCCAAGCCGCGCACCGCGATGGCCGCCCACGACGACCTGGACCTGCAGGAGTACGTGGCCGCGGTCGCGGTCAGCCGGCTGATGCTGGGCCCGGCCGCCCGGGTGCAGGCACCGCCGAACCTCAGCGACTCGACCGAGCTCGGCCTGCTGCTGCGTGCCGGCGTCGACGACTGGGGCGGGGTCTCCCCGCTCACCCCTGACCACGTCAACCCGGAGCGGCCGTGGCCGAACATCGACAAGCTCGCCGCGCTGAGCGCCGAGGCCGGGTTCACGCTGCGCGAGCGGCTGGCCGCCCAGCCCGGCTACGTGACCCAGCCCGAGCCGTGGCTGGACCCGCGGGTGCGCCCACACGTCTCCGCGCTCGCCGGCTCCGACGGCCTGGCGGTGGAGGGCCGGCTCCCGGTGGGCCTGCCGTGGCAGGAGCCGGACGAGGCCTGGACCTCCTCCGGCCGGGTCGACCTGCACACCGAGATCGACACCGTGGGCCGCACCGGCGACCGGCGCAGCGACTTCGACGCCGTCTACGGCGACTGGTCGGAGCTGCGCGAGGCGACCGTCGCCGCCCGCGACGGCTCGTCGACCGCGCTGACCGTCGGCGACCGGGAGGTGCTGGCCGCGCTGCTGCACGCCGAGCAGGACCCGGCAGGGCTCTCCGACGCCGAGTACCTGACCCTGCTCGGCGCCGACGGCACCGACCTCGAGCACCTGTGCGCGCTGGCCGACGCCGTCCGCCGGGACGTCAACGGCGACGACGTCACCTACGTGGTGAACCGGAACGTCAACTTCACCAACGTCTGCTACACCGGCTGCCGGTTCTGCGCGTTCGCCCAGCGGCGCACCGACGCCGACGCCTTCACCCTGTCGATGCAGCAGGTCGGCGACCGGGTCGACGAGGCCTGGGCCGGCGGGGCCACCGAGATCTGCATGCAGGGCGGCATCCACCCCGACCTGCCCGGCACCGCCTACTTCGACCTGGCCCGGGAGGTGAAGTCGCGCCGTCCCGACATCCACCTGCACGCCTTCTCGCCGATGGAGGTGGTGAACGGCGCCGCCCGCACCGGGTTGAGCTTCCGCGACTTCCTCACCGCGGCGAAGGAGGCCGGGGTCGACTCCCTCCCCGGCACCGCGGCGGAGATCCTGGACGACGACGTCCGCTGGGTGCTCACCAAGGGCAAGCTGCCGACGGCGACCTGGCTGGAGATCGTCGAGACGGCGCACACCGTGGGCCTGCCGACGACCTCGACGATGATGTACGGCCACGTCGACACCCCCGCCCACTGGGTCGGCCACCTGCGGACCCTGGCTGCGCTCCAGGACCGGACCGGCGGCTTCCGCGAGTTCGTGCTGCTGCCCTTCGTGCACCACAACGCGCCGATCTACCTGGCCGGGGTGGCCCGCCCGGGGCCGACGAACCGGGAGAACCGGGCGGTGCACGCCGTGGCCCGGCTGCTGCTGCACGGTCGGATCGACAACATCCAGACCTCGTGGGTGAAGCTCGGCGACACCGGCACCCAGGCGATGCTCGACGGCGGTGCCAACGACCTGGGCGGCACGCTGATGGAGGAGACGATCAGCCGGATGGCGGGCTCCGGCAACGGGTCGCTGAAGACGATCGCCGAGCTGGAGGCGATGGCCGCCGCGATCGGCCGGCCGGCCCGCCAGCGGACGACGGAGTACGGCACCCCGAGCGCCGAGCGGATGGCCACCGCCCGCTCGGAGGAGGGCCGTCAGGCGCTCACCCTCAAGCTGCTCTGATCAAGGCCGACCATCAGAACCGCAGGGCCATCCCGATCGAGTCCGGTGCCGTCTCGACGAAGCCGTGCCGGGCGTACAGCCGGCGGCCGGGTGGATCGGCGAGCAGGTTGACGTAGGCGTTCGGCGGAGCGACCGCCGCGATGCGTGCCAGCAGCCGGGTGAGCACGGCATCGCCCAGCCCCCGCCGCTGGTGCTCCGGCAGCACCGCCATGTCGACCACGTGGAAGTACCAGCCGCCGTCCCCGATCACCCGGCCCATGGCGACCGCCGTCCCCGAGTGCACCACCGAAGCCGCCGCCCAACTGCCCGACAGGGCCGCGGTGGCCTGGTTCGACGTCTTCGGCGACAGCCCGGACCGCCGCCGCAGTGTCAGGTACTCCTCGACCTGTGGCGCGACGTCGCGCAGCTCGTAGCCCTCTGGGATCACCCGGACATCATGTCGCCCACGTCGCCGGCGAGCCTGGGCCGGCCGGCTCCGGCTGCGGGTGGGTCGGTGGAGTCCGCAGGTGCGGGGCACCTGCCCGTGACACTGGACGTCAGGCGGTCCAGCGGGACGGCGTGCGGCGGCTGTTCGCCCCGCTCGCCGTGCGCGCCCAGGCCGCCTGCAGCACGGCGGCCACCTCGTCGGCCTGCTCCGGCGGCACGCTCAGCGGCAGCCGGAGCCACCGGTCGGCGGTGCCGTCGACGGTGAACCGCGGCCCCGGAGTCACCCGTAGGCCCAGGTCGAGGGCGTGCGCGGCGAGCCGGGTGGAGCTCTCCCCCGGCAGCTGCGCCCAGAGCACCGAGCCGGCCCGCGGCCGCTCGACGCGCCAGTCCGGCAGTCGTGCGGCGAGTGCGGCGAGCAGCCCGTCCCGGGCGGCGGTCAGCCAGCCGACCCGGTCGGCGAGCACGTCGTCGGCGACGGCGAGCAGCCGGGCGGCGACCAACTGCTCCAGCACCGGGCTGCTGAGGTCGACCGTGCCGCGCGCCTGGGCCAGCCGGGCCAGCAGCGTCGGGTCCGCCCGCACCCAGCCCACCCGCAGCCCCGACCAGTACGCCTTGCTCATCGAGCCGAGGGTCACGACCCGGCGGTCGAGCGCGGCGAGCGCGGTGGGCCGGGCGCCGTCGAGCACCAGCTCGGCGAACGTCTCGTCCGTGGCGACCACCGGGGCGTCGACGGCGGCCAGCAACGCCCGGCGCTGGCCGTCGTCGGCGAGCAGGCCGGTCGGGTTCTGCCCGTCCGGGGTCACCAGCGCGACGTCGGCTGCGGCGCCCGGCAGCTCCCAGCCGTCGGCGCCCACCGGCAGCGCGACCGGCCGCAGGTGGTGGGCCGCGAGGCAGTCCAGCGCCGCCGGGTAGGTGGGCTGTTCGACCAGTGCCCGCTGCCCGGGCCGGGTGACGGTGCGCAGCAGCAGGTCCCAGCCCGCCAGCGCCCCGTTGGTGACCAGCACCTGCTCCGGTTCGGTGGCCAGGCCGCGACGGGTCAGGTGCCCGGCGATCGCGGTGCGCAACGCCGGCAGGCCGTAGGGGTGCAGGCCGTGGCCGGCCAGCAGCGGGCGCAGGTCGGCGGTGGCCCCGGCGACGGCGTCGAGCAGCTGGGCGGGTGCCGGGGCCGCCGCGATGGTGAGGTCCCGGACGACGGCCGGCTCCCCCGGGTCGGCGTCCGGGCGGACCGGCGCGGACGACGGCAGGGTCACCCGGCTCCCGGCGCCTGCCGCGCTGTGCAGGTAGCCCTCACCACGCAGCACGTCGTAGGCGGCGGTGACGGTGGTGCGGCTCAGGCCCAGCGCCTGGGCCAGCTGCCGTTCCGACGGCACCCGGGCGCCCACCGACAGCCGGCCGTCGAGCGCGAGGCCGCGGATCCCGGCGGCCACACCGGCGTAGGCCCGGCCGCCGTCCAGCCAGGGTCCCAGGAGGTCGGCCAGCCGGTCGGTGCGCACCGGGCCATCGTCGTCCACTTGGCCCTGTTCGGACAAGGCCAAGCTCGGTTTGGGTGAGGGCATGCTCCTGATCGACCCGATGCCCCTCGACCGTCGCCCCACCCGCGCGGTGCTCCTGCTCGCCGGGCTGCTGCTCTACGGCTTCAGCTCCGGATTGATGCTGCAGGCCGGACTCGGGCAGATGCCGTGGGCCGTGCTGCACCAGGGGCTGTCCCGCAGCTTCGGCCTGTCCATCGGCACCTGGACCATCCTCGTCGGCGCGCTGGTCCTGCTGGCCTGGGTCCCGCTGCGACTCCGGCCGGGCGTCGGGACCGTCGGCAACGTGCTGGTGCTCGGCGTCGCCCTCGACGCCACGCTGGCCCTGGTCCCCGCACCGACCACCCTGTCGGTCCGGGTGCCGCTGCTGCTGGTCGGCATCCTCCTCAACGGGATCGCCACCGGCGCGTACATCGGTGCGGGCCTCGGCGCCGGCCCCCGCGACGGGCTCAGCACCGGCCTGGCCGCGCGCGGGATGTCGCTGCGGGTCGTCCGCACGACGATCGAGGTCGGCGTCCTGGCCACCGGCTGGGCGCTCGGGGGCAACGTCGGCGTCGGCACCGTGCTGTACGCGCTCGGCATCGGCCCGTTGGTGCACCGCACGCTGCCCGCACTGAGCCTGCGTCCGGAGCGGTCAGCAGCGCGGCCGGCGACACCACCGCGCCAGCGGCGGCGATCGCGGAGCTGGGCCGGCCGGCGCACCGTCCCGGCCCTGCGGTCGGGTGCCGGCGCCCGGTCGGCGAGCGAGCGCGTTCCCCGTCCGTGACCGGTACGGCACGATCACCGCAGCACACCGGGCGGGAGGAGAGACGTGCCACGGGTCACCAGCGCCGACGTCGCCCTGGAGAGCGGCGTCAGCCGGACGACGGTGAGCTACGTGCTCAACGACAAGCACGGCGCGATGATCTCCGCCGACACCCGGGAACGGGTGCTGGCCGCGGCGGCCCGGCTCGGCTACTCCCCCTCGGCCGCTGCCCGGACGCTGCGCAGCGGCCGCAGCGACCTGGTGCTCTGCGTGCTGCCGAACTGGACGGTGGGGCCGGTCCTCGACACCGTCCTCGACGAGCTGACCCGGGAGCTGGCCGACCGGCAGCTGTCGGTGCTGGTGCACCACGGCCGGGGGCCTCGCCCGCTGGCGGAGCTCTGGCGGGCGGTCACCCCGCGCGCCGTCGTCGGCTTCACCGAGTTCGGGGCGGAGGACGCCGACGCCATGCGCCGGGCCGGGATCCAGGTGCTCAACACCTCCCTCGACGAGGACCCGCGCGCGGTCTTCGCCGTCCCGCAGACCCGGGTCGGACAGCTGCAGGTGCGGCACCTGGCCGACACCGGGCACGTCCACCTCGGCTGGGCCGCACCCGTCGAGCCCCGGCTCGCCGACTTCGCCGAGCGGCGGCTCAGCGGGGTCCGCGCCGAGTGCGCGCGCCGCGGGCTGGCCGCGCCGGTGGTGCAGGACGTCGACCTGGACGTCGCTTCGGCCACCGCCGCCGTCCGCGCCTGGCGGAGCGCGGGGGTCACCGCGGTGGCCGCCTACAACGACGAGGTGGCGCTCGCGGTCGTCGCCGGCGTGCGCGGCTGCGGGCTGTCGGTACCGGGCGACGTCGCGGTGATCGGGGTCGACGACGTCCCCGCCGCACGGCTGAGCGACCCGGCGCTGACCACCGTCGCCCAGGACGCAGGAGTGCAGGCCCGGGCCATCGCCACCGCCGTCGCCGCGGCGCTGGACGGCGCCCCGGCGCCCGCCCCCGAGCGGGCCGAGGTGCTGCGGCTGGTGGTCCGGGGCTCGGCGTGACCGGCGGGCCGGGGCACGACGCCCCGGCCCGCCGGCGACGGGTCAGCCCGGGTAGTCCACGACGTACTGCGGCGTGCCCTGGGTGCTGGCGTCCGACCGGCCCCCCACGTCGTTGACCACGTTCTCGATCACGCCGATGCCGTCCAGGTGGACGGTCATGACGTGGTGCAGCTGCACGCCCGGCGTGACCGGCACCTCGAACCCCGTCTCGGTGGTGATGCCGGGTTCGGCGTTGCGCTGGTAGCCGTAGACCCCACCGCCGTCCAGCCGGTGCTGCCGGACGTGGTCACCGACCTTGTAGCCGGCCCAGCCGAGCGTGCCGTCCGGCTCCTGCCAGTCGGCCTGCGACGGCGGGTCGTAGGGGATCTCGTTCTGGTACAGCACGACCCGGCCGCGTTCGCCGTTCCAGATGGTGTTGTGCTGCTGGAAGTGCTCGACGAAGAGGCCGGTGGCGGTGACGTCGTCGCCGTTGACGACCACGCCGTTGCGTCCGACGTTGGTCCCCCAGCGGTCGGTGTCGCCGTTGACTCCGGCGGTGAAGTCCTCGACCCCGTGGTCGGCGCGCCACACCCAGGTGTGGTCGATGAGCACGTGGTCGCTGTTCACCTGCAGGGCGACGTCGGCCTTCCCGACGTGCGGGCCGCCGACCCGGAAGTAGACGTCGGACAGCGTCGTCGGGTCCGCCGCGTCGGACCGGGACCGGCCCTTGCCGTCCCCCACCTGCAGCAGCACCGGGGACAGCTGGCTCCCGGCGTCGATGGTGAGCCCGGCGACGACCACGCCCGGCACGTCCTCGACCTCCAGCGGGGTGACCCCGCGGGTGGCGGTGAGCGTCGCGTGCCCGATGCCCAGGACGACGGTGTCCGCCCGCTTGACCTCGAGGCTGTGCGCGACGTCGTAGACCCCGGGGGTGAACAGCAGGTGCCCACCCCGGGCGAGCTGCGCGTTGATCCGCCCGAACCCGGTGTCCGGGGTGACGACCAGGAACTCCGACAGCGGGATGGTGCGCCCGGCGGTCATCCCGTCGTCCCAGCTCACCCCCCGGGTGTCGCGCTGGGCGTCCGGCACCCGGACGGCGTAGCGGCCGCGCTCGTCCAGGAACAGGAACGGCTTCTCCCGGCTGACCGGGGTGGTCTCCAGCGTGGTGTACGGCGGGTCGGGGAACGTGGCGTCGACCGGAGCGCCCTCGACGCCGGAGAAGACCTGGTTCCACACGCCGTTGGTCCACTCGGCGATCACGCTGTTCCGGGTGTACCACTGCTGCTGCGAGCCGTTGATGACGGTGCCGGCGGTCGAGTCGGCGATGAACCCGCCGCTGGCGTACTGCGGCCCCGCGGTGCAGTAGTCCATCAGCGAGAGGTCGCCCCCCTGCACCTGGACCCGGCGCATGGACACCGCCTGGGAGACGGCCCAGAAGTTCGTCGGCGCCCGGCAGCCGTCCTGCCCGGTGCCGTTGACCTGGATCGTCAGGTTCGAGACGGTGCGCCAGAAGTTGTTCAGCGCGATGCAGTTGTCCGGGGCGAGGCAGCGGTTGTAGGTCTCGACCTTGCCGTTGATCACCACGTCGGACGGCGAGGCGCCCAGCCCCGAGATCTCCGTGTAGTAGCCGACCTTGATCTGCAGCGGGTCGCTGTCGGTGCCGTAGGTGCCCGGCTCGAAGAGGTAGGCGTAGCGCTCGGTGCCCATCTCGTTGTCGACCTGCTGGGCGTGGGTGGCGTCGAGGGTGGCCTGGATCTGCTCGACCGCCGTGCTCGGCGAAGACGAACACCGGGTGGCCGCGCAGCACGTGGATCGCGGTCTCCGAGTCGCCGTGGTGGTGGTCGCCGGAGCCGGTGTGCGGAGGCACGCGCGTCTCGCCCATCCACAGCCG
>NZ_JAAKGN010000050.1:0-28495 GCF_011039295.1 Modestobacter sp. KNN46-3
GGCCAGGACCGCGAGCAGTGCGGCACACAGCCAGGAGGCGACGACGCCCCCGGTCGTCACCGCGTTGGGCCCGAACAGCGAGAAGACCAGCAACGTCACCGCACAGACCAGCAGCACCGGGACCGCGGTCCGCGCTGCCGTCCGAGGGTCTCGCGCCCTCATCCGCTCGTTGATCTGCACCCTCCGGTGATCGGCAGCCAGGGAGGTCGACTGCCTCCCACGGTCCCCCGACCGCCCCGTACGGGTGAGTCCCCGCCCGCTGCAGGGCACCGACGGCGACGGGCCCCCCACCGGAGTGGAGGGCCCGTCGTCGTCGTGCGGTGGTCAGTGCCTCAGCTCGGGACGGTCACCCGAGCCGGTGCACCCGCGGTCACCGCAGCCAGGTGCCCAGCACCTGCCGCAGCCACGAGGCCAGCTTCTGCGCCAGGGTGCCGCGGTCCACCGGCTGCGCCCGGTCGGTCACCTGCACCTCGACCGTCGCGGTCGAGCCGGAGGTGACGCCGGTGGCCGTGACCTCGACCGTGCCGGTGTCCACGGAGCCCGGCACCCGCACCTGGACCGTCGCGGCGCCCTCGGCGTCGGTCGTGACCCGGCCCAGCCGCCGGCCGTCCACGGTCACCTCGACCCGCTCGGCGGGGCCGAAGCCGCTCACCGAGAAGGTCACCAGGTCGCCGCGGGCGAAGGTCGACGGCGAGACCGCCACCTCGGCCGCCGGCTGCTGCGGCTGCTCGGAGGCGTCCCCGACGGTGACCCGTCCGGTGAACTCCTCGGGGCTGAGCGGGGAGAACTCCTCCAGGTAGCCCTGGAAGGCATCGAAGTCGATCAGACCGGTCTGCTCCGTGGTGCCCTCGGCGAAGGTGGTGAAGTTGTCGCCGCCGGAGGCCAGGAAGCTGTTGGTCGCCACCCGGTAGGTGGCGTCGGTGTCGATCGGCTCCCCCGAGATCCGGATGCTGTCGACGATGATCCGCTCACCGGGGGCCGCCTCCGGGTCGTAGGACCAGGTGAGCTCCTCCGAGGTGCCCAGGGCCAGGAACGGCCGCGAGCTGCCCTCGGGCTGCCACTGCTGCTCCAGCACCTGCACCAGCTGCGCCCCGGTCAGCGAGACGACGACCAGGTCGTTGGCGAACGGGGTGACCTCGTTGGCCTCGGCCAGCGTGATCTCACCGTCCTCCCCGTAGAGCAGGTCGGCCCGCAGGCCGCCGGGGTTGACCAGGCCGAGGTCGGCCGGCTCGATGGCGCTGTCCGCGGCGCCGTACACGTAGCTGTCCGCCACCAGGCCGCCGAGGGCCGAGTAGGACCCGCGGTCCTCGATCTGCTCCCCCGCCGGGCCGGTGGTGAAGGCCCGGGTGATGTCGGCCGTGACCGACCCGACGACCACGCTGCCGAGCTCGTCGGCAGCTGCCTGGGCGGCCGCGACGGTCTCGGCGACCTCGGCGACGCGCGGGTAGGCGACGACCAGCTCCTCCTCGGGCACCTCGGTCAGCGCCAGGTTCTCCACCGTGGAGGTGGTGACCTCACCGGTCGACTCGTCGTAGCTGAGCACGATCCGGCCGAGGTCCGCGGCGTAGGAACCCGTCTGGATCACCGGCCGGGTCTCGTCGGTGCCCGGGACCGGCGCCTGCCAGGCGTAGGTCTGGTGCGTGTGCCCGGTGAAGATCGCGTCCACGTCGGCGTCCACGCCGTTGACGATCGCGGCGAAGGCGGTGTCCGCGGCGAGCTCGGCCTCCAGCGTGCTGGTGGCCTCGCCCTCCGGTGCACCCTCGTGGGCGACCAGGACGATGACCTCCGCCTCGTCCCCGACGCCGTCGGTGAGCTCGTCGGTCACCCGGTTCGCGGCCTCCACCGGGTCCCCGAACGTGATGCCCTCGATGCCGGCCGGGGAGACCAGCGAGCTCGTCTCCTGGGTGACGACGCCGATGACGCCGACGGTGACACCGGCGGCCTCCAGCAGCGCGTACTCCGGCAGCACCGGGTCACCGTCGGTGCCGTAGACGTTGGCGCCCAGGTAGTCGAAGTCGGCCAGGCCGCTCTCGCCGTCGACCCCGACCCGGTCGGTCAGGTCGGCGAAGCCGCGGTCGAACTCGTGGTTGCCCACGGCCGAGGCGTCCAGCCCCAGCTCGTTGAGCACCTCGATCGTCGGTGCGTCCTGCTGGCTGGCGGAGACGAACGGCGAGGCGCCGATGTTGTCGCCGGCCGACAGCAGCACGGTCGCGTCGACGTCGTCCCGGGCCCGCTGCTCCTCGACGGTGCCCGCCAGGGCGACCGCGTCGTCCAGCCGGCCGTGGAAGTCGTTGATCCCGAGCAGCTGCAGCTCGGTGGTGCCGTCGTCGCTGACGGGCGACTCCACCGCCAGGGCAGGGGACGCGCCGAGCAGGGCACCCCCCACGGTGACGGCGGTGACGACAGCGACCCTGCGGGCCGTCATCGAGTGGGCAAAGGGCACGTGTGGCCTCCGGGTGCGACGGGTCGGTACGACGCCGAGGACTGTCACTCATTCGTGTGAACGCGACGTGTCGACATGAAAGCAGTCAGTCGTCGATACGGACAGGTCCTGTTCACCTCCGTCTGCTCCGGACCGCTCGCCCCCGCGGCCGGCCGGCCGGCTCAGTCGCCGCAGAGCAGGTCGGCGCCGCCCGGGTGACCGCCCGGGCGGCGCCGTGGGCCGCGATCGCCGGACCCGTCGCCCGCTCGGCGGCATCGCCGCGCCGGTGCCCGCGCCACTCCCCGAACACAGTGAGCAGCGGAAAGGCGCACCGCGGTGGAGGAGCTGCGCGGTGGAGCCGCTGTCGCTGCGGGGTGTCTCGCTGCAGCCGCCGGGGGACGTGATCAGCGTGGAGGTGACCAACCGCCGGCTCGCCGCGGTGATGCGCCTGGCCGACCGGTGCGGCGTCGGTCAGGAGTCCTCGGTGTCGCTGTCGACGAGCAGGCCCGCCAGCGTCCTCTCCGCCGGCCGGCAGGACGACGCGCTGCAGGACATCACCAGCGGGACGGCCGAGGAGATCGAACTCGACATCGGCCGGGAGAGCACCATGACGCCGGCTCGCCCTGGGGTTGATCGAGCGCAGCCGCGCCTGGCAGCGCGGCCTGACCGACATCGCCAAGGGGTATGCCGCCCTGGCGGCCGGCGCCGCTCTCAGTGCCGCCGCCTGCGCCGTGTTCGGCACCGGCGCGCTCGCTGACGGGACGAGCAGCCACCTGCCGTCGTCGGCCCTGATCGACTACTCCTCCACCACGTCGTGGACCAGCTGGGCGGTGGCCGTGGTGGCCGGGCTGGGCGGAGCCCTCCTCCTGGTGATCAACCGACGGGTCCTGACCTTTGGCACCGCAAGCACGACGGCCGCGCCTCCACCCACTGGGATCGCCGGTCCGCACCGCTGGCAGGGACACCCGAGCAGGCCGGCGCGCGGCCTGGCTGGGAGTCTGCGCCACGGAGAACGGACGGCCCACGGTCGCCGACCGGACAAGACCGACCCGGTTGGGACGGTGCCCTGACCGGGTACCCGCCAGCAGTGCCAGACACCAGAGACGCCTTGCAGCAGGTCGCCGCCGACACGTTCGGCTGGCCGGAGCTGCACCCCGAGCAGCTCCAGGCGATGGAGCAGGTGATGGCCGGCCGGGACACCCTCGCCGTCCTGCCCACCGGGGCCGGGAAGTCCGCCATCTACCAGGTGCCCGCACTGCTGCTGGAGGGCCCCACGTTGGTCGTGGCACCGCTGCTGGCGCTGCAACGGGACCAGATGGAGGGCATCGACGACTCGGCCGCCCCCGAGGCCGTGGCGGTCAACTCCGCCCAGCGGGCCGGCGAGACCCGGCACGCGTGGGACGCGGTCCGGGAGGGCGAGGCGGAGTACCTGTTCCTCTCCCCCGAGCAGCTGGCCAAGGACGACGTCCTCGACGAGCTCGGCATCAGCTTCTTCGTCGTCGACGAGGCCCACTGCGTCTCCGCCTGGGGCCACGACTTCCGCCCCGACAATCTCCGCCTGGGCACGGCGATCGAACGGCTCGGGCACCCCCCGGTCCTGGCGGTGACCGCAACCGCGGCGCTGCCGGTGCGCCGCGACATCACGGAGCGGCTCGGCCTGCGCGACGCGGCCGAGATCGTCGCCAGCTTCGACCGGCCCAACCTGCGGCTGGCCGTGGAACGGGAGAGCGACGACCGGCGGAAACGGTCCGCCGTCGTCGTCCGGGTGAGCGGGCTGATGTCCGACCCGGCCACCCGTGGCGGCCTGGTCTACGTCGCCAGTCGGAAGGACGCCGGGTACTACGCCGACGAGCTGGCCCAGCTGGGCCACCGTGTCGCGGCCTACCACTCGGGCATGAAGTCGGCCGACCGCAAGCAGGTGCACGAGCAGTTCCTCGACGGGGAGCTGGACGTGGTCGTGGCGACCTCGGCGTTCGGCATGGGCATCGACAAGCCGGACGTGCGCTTCGTCGTGCACGCCTCGGCGCCGGAGTCACTGGACTCCTACTACCAGCAGATCGGCCGCGCCGGACGCGACGGCGAGCCGGCGGAGATCTATCTCTTCTACCGGGCGGAGGACCTGCACCTGCAGACGTTCCCACCGCCAGCCGCGCCCCACAGGAGGCCCTCGAGGACGTCGCGGAGGCGCTCGAGGAGCATGACGAGCCGGTGCGGGTCCGTGAGCTCGCCGAGGAGGTCGACGTGTCCCCCGCCAAGCGCACCCGTGCGGTCAACCTCCTCGAGCAGGCGGGGGCGGTGGGCACCACCGAGGACGGCCGCCTGGAGCTCCTGAACCCGGACCTCTCCCCCGACGAGGCGGTGCACGAGGCCGTCGAGGTCTCCGAGACCCATCAACGGCTCATCCGCTCGCGGATCGAGATGATGCGCGGCTACGCCGAGACCACCGGCTGCCGGCGCCAGTTCCTCCTCGGCTACTTCGGCGAGCAACTCCCCCACCCCTGCGGGAACTGCGACACCTGCGAGGCCGGCACCGCCCAGGAGCACGCGGTCGACGACGCCCCCTTCCCGGTCAACAGCGCCGTCCGGCACGCCGAGTGGGGACGCGGCGTCGTCATGTCCGTCGAGCCCGACCGGCTCACGGTCCTGTTCGACCAGGAGGGCTACAAGACCCTCGCCACCGCCGCCGTGCAGTCCCATCACCTGCTCGAGGCCGCCGGGTGAGGAGTGATTGCCCGCCGGGCTACCACGTCGCCCCTCGCACCGGTCGCTGTCCAGACAACGTGCCAACGCGCTGGTCAAGCGGAGGGCGTGGGATTCGAACCCACGAAGAGCTGTGAACTCTTAGCGGTTTTCAAGACCGCCGCCATCGGCCACTAGGCGAGCCCTCCTGGCGGTCCGAGGCTAGCGCCCCGCCGGGGAGAGCACCGTCCCCGCTCCCCGGAGTGACAGGCACGGAGGGTCACCCTGTCGTGACCGGCGCCCAACTGGCACACTCCTCCCGGGAGTCCAGTGCTCACTGACGGGCGCCCAGGCCGCCACCACCGGGTGCGCGGCCAGCGGCGACCGACGGGCCCGGCCGGGCATGACCGGCAGCGCCCCGGTGTTGCAACTCCCAGATGGTCCGCGAGAACCCGCGTCGACCTCCCCCGCCAGCACGTCGACCGAAGGACAGTCCCTGCCTGTGACCGGCCCCCAGCACACCCCCACCCGGCGCCGTGAGCGCAGCGCGGCCCGCGAGACCGCCGCCCGTGACGCCGACCGGGTCGCCGCGCGCGACGAGAAGCGTGCCCAGCAGATCTGGGTGGACGGCGCCGCGCCCGAGCTCCCCACCCGCGCCACCCGCCCGGAGAAGGTGGTCTTCCACCTCGGCCCGACCAACTCCGGGAAGACCTACGAGTCGCTGCAGGCGCTGGCCGCCACCGGCTCGGGCGTCTACGCCGCCCCACTGCGGCAGCTGGCCCACGAGGCCTACGCCAAGCTCTCCGCCCAGCTGCCGCCGGGCACCGTGGGCCTGTCCACCGGCGAGGAGGAGATCGACCCCAACGCGGCGATCGTCTGCTGCACCGTGGAGAAGGCCCCCGACCGCGGCGAGCTGCTCGTCCTCGACGAGTCCCACTGGGTCACCGACCCCGACCGCGGCCACCACTGGGCCCGGCTGCTGCTGACCGGCGAGTACCGCGAGATGCACCTCATCTCCGCCGCCGAGGCCTACCTGGTGCTCAAGCCGCTGGTCACCGACGCCCAGCAGGTGCAGGTCGTCAACCACAAGCGGCTCTCGCGCCTCGACGTCCTCAAGGCACCGGTCCGCACCGACGCCGTCCGCCCGCAGACGCTGGTCGTGGCCTTCTCCCGCAAGGCCGTCTACGCCGTCGCCGCCGAGCTCGACCAGCACCGGCCCGGCAAGGTCGGCGTGCTCTACGGCGCGCTGCCGCCGGCCACCCGCCGCCAGGTCATCGACCGGTTCACCCGCGGCGAGTTCGACGTCCTGGTGACCACCGACGTCATCGGCCACGGCATCAACGTTCCGGCCACCACCGTGCTGTTCGCCGAGACCACCAAGTTCGACGGCCAGGAGCTGCGTCCGCTGCGCACCTGGGAGGTCGCCCAGATCGCCGGGCGCGCCGGCCGGTACGGGCTCACCGGACACGGCCAGACCGGGATCCTGATCGGGGTCGCCGGGCTCAAGCCGGTCGGTGCCCTGGTCGGTGCCGGTGCCGCAGTGGCCCGGGGCGACGAGATGAGCGACCTGCCCAAGCGCCGGCCCCGGCTCCGCCCGGAACTGGAGGACCTCGGCGCGTACGAGGCGGTCGACCTGCCCGAGGCGCTGACCCGCTGGATGGCCTGGGCGCGCGTGGCGACCCAGGGCGAGGGCATGACCGCCGACGACGTCACCGGCCTGGTGCTGCGCGTGCACGCCCTGCTGCCGATGCTGCGCGGGCCGCTGGGCGAGGCCGGCGACCTGCAGACGGTGTGGCGGCTGATCAACCTGGCCATCGACTACAACCCGCCGCGGCGCACCCGCTGGCTGGTGCTGGCCCGGGCCGCCCTGCAGCACGCGGTCGGCCTGCCCGTCCCGGTGGCGACCGTGCTGCCCGAGTACCCGGTCAAGGGCTCGGTCGAGGAGTACGAGCAGGCCGCTGCCGCCGCGCGGGACGCCCAGACGCTGCTCCGCCAGTTCCCCGGCGTGGCCGGGCTGGACAGCGACGACGCCGCCGAGCTCGAGGAGGCCTGCGCCGAGACCATCACCGAGCTGCTGCCCGACGCGATCGCCATCGGCCGCTCGGGCACGTGCACGGAGTGCGGCACCTCGATCGCCCCGTGGTTCACCACCTGCCGCCCGTGCAGCGGCCCGCGGTCCGGCCGGGGTGGCGCCGAGCGCTCCCGGCCGGCGGCGGGTCGTGGCGGTCGCGGCCGTTCCGACGGTCGCCCGGCGCCGACCGCGAACACCGGCGGAGGCGCCGGACGGCGCAACCGCTCGTCCCGGGGGTCGCGTCACAGCTGACCGTGGTCGCCGGTAGGGGGAGGTCCCCCTACCGGCGCCCGGCCGCCACGGTCTGCGCCGCGTCTCGCACCTCGCCGACCAGTTCCTCCAGCACGTCCTCCAGGGCCACCACCCCGACGGCCCGCCCCGTGTCGCCGTCGCGTACGACCGCCAGGTGGGCGCCCTCACGCTGCATGGTCGCCAGCACGTCCCGCAGCCCCTGGTCGGTCGTCGCACCGGCGAGCGGGCGGATGAGCGCGGGGTCGACCGGTGAGTCCCGCTGCTCGACCGGGACGGCGAGGAAGTCCTTGAGGTGGACGTAGCCCTCGAGGTCGCCGTCACCGTCCACCACCGGGAAGCGCGAGTAGCCGGTGGCCGCACAGACCTGTTCGAGTTCGCCCATGGTGATCCGGGACGGCACGGTGACCAGGTCCGCCGTCGCGATCGCGACGTCCGCGGTCCGCTGCTCGTCGAACTGCAGGGCGCCGGTGAGCAGCTGGTGCTCGCGCTCGTCCAGCAGTCCCTCGCGGTGCGACTCCCCGATCAGGCCGGTCACCTGGTCCCGGGTGAACGTCGAGTTGACCTCGTCCTGCGGCGTGACGCGCAGGACGCGGAGCACGACGTTGGCGACCTGGTTGAGCAGCCAGATCAGCGGGTGCAGCACGCGGACGACCCAGTACAGCGGCGGCCCGAGCAGCAGCGCCGCGCGCTCCGGGCCGGCCAGCGAGATGTTCTTGGGCACCATCTCGCCGAGCACCATGTGCAGGAAGACCACGACGGTGAGCGCGATGGCGAACGCCACCGGGTGCACCAGCGCCTCGGGCATGCCGACCGCGGCGAAGGGTCCCTCCAGCAGGTGGGCGACGGCCGGCTCGCCCACGGCACCCAGCCCCAGCGAGCAGACCGTGATGCCCAGCTGGGCGCCGGCCATCATCAGCGAGACGCTCTCGATGGCCTTCAGCGTCGTCCGGGCGCCGCGTGCACCCTCGGCGGCACGCGGCTCGATCTGCGTGCGGCGCGCGGAGACGAGCGCGAACTCCGCCCCGACGAAGAAGGCGTTGCCGGCCAGCAGGGCCAGGCCCATCAGGATGGCGACGGTGTCGCTCATCGGCCGGCCTCCTCTGTCGTCAGTACGTGCTCCGTGCGGGAGGCAGCGGTCGCGCCGCCGGTCCGCCGCAGCCGGACGCGGTCGACCCGGTGCCCGTCGAGCCGGGTCACCGTCACCGCCACCTCCGTCGGGACGGGGACGCCGTCGGGGTCGGGGTGGGCGACGTCGTGGGCCTGGAGGACGACGCGGTCGCCGACCTGCGGCAGCCGGCCGAGCCGCTCGGTCAGCAGTCCGCCCAGCGTCTCCGACCCCTCGCCCTCGGGGAGCTCCAGACCGGCGGCGTCGCCGGCCTCGTCGGGCCGGAGGAGCCCGGACAGCACCCACGACCCGTCCGGTGCGCGGCGTTGCCGGGTGACCGGCGCGTCCTGCTCGTCGTCGATCTCCCCGACGATCTCCTCGATGAGGTCCTCCAGGGTGACGATGCCCGCGGTGCCGCCGTACTCGTCGACCACCACGGCGAGCTGCAGCCCCGGCTCACGGAGGGTCTCCAGCAGCGGGTCGAGCTCCACCGTCTCGGGCACCGCGCGCACCGGCACCATCACCTCACCGACCGTGCGGGTCGCCCGCTGCTCGGCCGGGATCTTCATCGCGTGCTTGAAGTGCACCACCCCGATGACGTCGTCGACGCTCTCCCCCTCGACCGGGAACCGCGCGTGACCGCTCGACGCAGCCAGCTGCAGCAGCTCGGCGACCGACTGGTCGGCGCTGAGGAAGCGGACCCGGGGGCGCGGGGTCATCACGTCGGCCGCCGTCCGGTCGCCGAACTGGATCGACCGGGCGACGAGGTCGGCCGTGCCCACGTCCAGCGTGCCCGCCTGACCGGACCGGCTGACCAGCGACGCGAGCTCCTGGGGCGCCCGGGCCGAGGCGAGCTCCTCGGTCGGGGTGATGCCCATCAGGCGCAGCAGCCGGTTGGCCGACCCGTTGAGGAAGGCGATGAGCGGGCGGGTGGCGGTGGTGAAGGCCCGCTGCGGCCCGGCCACGACCTTGCCGACCCGGGTGGGCTCGGCGATCGCCCAGTTCTTCGGCACCAGCTCGCCGAACACCATCTGCACACCGGTCGCGACCGCGAGCGCCAGCCCGACCGAGATCGCGGTCACCGCCCCGTCGCCCAGCCCGGTCAGCCCCAACGGCCCGCGCAGCAGCGTGGCCAGCGACGGCTCGGCGATGAACCCGACGACCAGGCTGGTCACCGTGATGCCCAGCTGCGCGCCGGAGAGCTGGGTGGACAGCGACCGCATCGCCGCCACCACGCCGGCCGCCCGGCGGTCCCCGGCCTCCGCCTCGCGTTCCAGCGTGACCCGGTCGGCGGCGATGAGCGAGAACTCAGCGGCGACGAAGAGGGCGTTGGCGGCGACGAGCAGGACGGCGGCGAACAGCAGCAACCACTCGATCACCGGCTGCCGTCCCCTGCGAGGTGGGTCCGTGAGCCGGGCGTCGACACGCTGTGTTCCTCTCGAGGGGCGGTCCGGGGTGCCGCACGGCAGGTGGGTGCCCATCGCGCGGCGTCCGCACGCATGGCGGACGGCATCAGCGAGCGCAACGCCCGCGCGGACCGGCCCGTTCCACGGTAGGACTGAGGACTGGCCCACACCGGCCGGCACCGCCGTGCGCGGGACCGCCCGGGGAGCACCGATGACGCAGGGAGCCGCCTGGATGACCGAACAGCCCCGCCCCGAGCACACCGTGCCGGACCCGGGCAGTCTCACCGACGAGGCCCCCAGCCGGCTGGTCCGGATCGCCTACCGGCTGGAGAACGGCCTGCGGGACCAGCTCGCCCGGGTCGCCCGGCGGCGGGGCTGGCACCCGGCGGCGCTCAGCTACCCCGGCTACGGGGCGAGCGGCAGCGCACGGGTGCTGGGCCGGTTGCTGCTCGCCCCGGCCGGCACCGACCCGGGGGCCCGGCGGCACATCCCGGGCTGGCGGCGGCTGCTCACCCTCGAGCAGCCGCAGGGCGAGGTGGAGATCGAGCTGGGCGGGGTGCGGCACCGCGCCCGGTCCGACGACGCAGGGCTCGTCGACGTCACCCTGGACGTGGAGCTGCCCCCGGGCCGGGCGGAGGCCGAGCTGGTCGTGCCCGGGCGCGAGCCCGTCCGGGCCACCGTGCACGTCGCCGGCCCGGACGTGCGCCGGGGCGTGGTCTGCGACGTCGACGACACCGTCTGGGTGACCGGGCTGCGGCACCCGCTGCGGGCCGCCTGGCGCACCCTCGCCCGGTCCAGCAGCGGGCGCACCATGGTGCCGGGGATGGCCGGGCTGCTGACCCGGCTGGTCCAGGACCACCCGCACGCCCCCGTGGTGTACCTGAGCAACGGCCCGTGGAACCTGGCGGGGCCGGTGGCCCGCTTCCTCGACCGGAACCGCTTCCCGGCGGGGGCGCTGCTGATGACCGACTGGGGAGTCACGCCGCGCGGCTGGTTCCGGGACGGCCGGGCCCACAAACGCGGTGCCCTGGAGCGGCTGACCGCCGACCTGCCCGGCATCCGCTGGGTGCTCGTGGGGGACGACGGCGAGCACGACCCGGAGATCTACCGCGGCTTCGCCCGGCAGCACCCCGACCGGGTCGAGGCCATCGCGCTGCGACAGGTGCACCCGGCCGACGCCGCGGACCCGAGCGGCGACGTCGAGGGCGTACCGGTGGTCCGGGCTCCCGACGGCGCCCAGCTGGCCGCCCACCTGGACGCCGCACTCGACCTGCCACCCGCGGCCCCGGCCGGCCTGGAGGCCTGGTTCCTCTCCGCCGCCGAGCGCGGCAACGACACGACCCGGCTCCAGGCATGGACCGAGGGCAACCGGGTCCGGCCCCTCGTGCACGGCCGCAGCTACCTCCCCGTCCTGGCCGACGTGCTGGCCGACGCAGGGCGCGGCGACCTGGTCTACCTCGCCGGTTGGCGGGGCGACACCGACGAGCTGCTCACCGACGACGGCCCGACGGTGGGCGCGGCGCTGTCGGACGCCGTCCGTCGCGGTGCCCTGGTCAAGGGGCTGATCTGGCGGTCGCACCTGGAGTCGATGGCCTTCTCCGCCGAGCAGAACCGCGACCTCTCCCGCGACGTCAACGAGACCGGCGGCGAGGTGCTGCTCGACCAGCGGGTCCGGCCGATGGGCAGTCACCACCAGAAGTTCGTCGTCGTGCGGCACCGCGACCGCCCGGACGAGGACGTCGCCTTCCTCGGCGGGATCGACGTCGCGTACAGCCGCCGGGACGGCGAGGCGCACGAGGGCGACCCGCAGCCCCGGCCGTTCGCCGACGCCTACGGCGACACCCCGGCGTGGCACGACGTCCAGGTCGAGCTGCGCGGGCCGGTCGTCCGCGAGGTCGAGGCGGTCTTCCGGGAGCGCTGGGAGGACCCCGCCGCGCTGTCCCGGATGCCGTGGCACGTGCTCCCCGACCTGCTCCGCGGCCAGGACCGGGCGCCGTCCTCCCTCCCCGAGGCGCGGCCGGCCCCGCCCGGCGAGGGGTCGTGTGCGGTGCAGCTGCTGCGCACCTATCCCAACCGCTGGCCCGGGTACCCGTTCGCGCCGGACGGCGAGCGCAGCGCGGCCCGTGGTTACGCCAAGGCGCTGGCCCGGGCCGAGCGCCTGGTCTACGTGGAGGACCAGTACCTGTGGTCCACCGACGTCGCCCGGGTGTTCGCCGACGCGCTGCGCGCGCGACCTCGGCTGCAGCTGGTCGTCGTGGTGCCCCGCCACCCGGACAAGGACAGCCCGCTCAGCGTGGCGCCGGTGGCCCTGGGGCACGCCCGGGCGCTGGACATGGTCCGGGAGGCCGGCGGGGACCGCGTGCAGGTCTTCGACGTGGAGAACGAGCACGGCGTCCCGGTGTACGTGCACGCCAAGGTGTGCATCGTCGACGACGTCTGGGCCACGGTCGGCAGCGACAACTTCAACCGGCGCTCCTGGACGCACGACTCGGAGCTGACCGCCGCCGTCGTCGACACCGACCGCGATCCGCGGGAGCCCGTCGACCCGGGCGGGCACGGGGACGGGGCCCGCCGCTTCGCCCGGGAGCTGCGGCTGCAGCTGATGCGCGAGCACCTGGGCCGGGCGGACGGCGACGACGCCGACCTGCTCGACCCGGACGAGACGGTCGCAGCGGTGCAGCACGATGCCGCCGCCCTGGACGCCTGGCACGCCGGCGGGTGTCGCGGCCCCCGCCCGGCCGGCCGCCTGCGCGCGCACGTCGTCGAGCGCCCGCCCCTGTGGGAGCGGCTCCTCGCCGCCCCGCTGTACCGCTACGTCATCGACCCCGACGGCCGCCCGCCCCGGCTCAAGGTGCGCCGCACCGTGTGAGCACCCTCCGGACGGGTCAGGGGTCGACGGTCACGTCGTTGAACGGGAGCATCGGCTCGGCCCACGGGAAGACGACCAGCAGCAGCAGCGCGCAGACGGCGAGCACCAGGACCAGGGAGAGGAACGCCTTGCTCGCCCGTCCACCGGGGAGGGTCCGCCAGAGCCACCCGTACATCAGGCCTCCCCTCCGCCGTCGCGCAGTGCCGGCGGACCGTCGGGCGCCTCGGCCTTGGAGATCGCGGCGCCGTCCAGCCGCGCGTGCACGATCAGGCGCTGCCGCGCGGAGTACTTCGGGTGGCAGGTGGTCAGGGTCAGGTACTCACCCGAGGGGGGCGCACCGGCCGCGCCCGGCGTCGGGGCGATGACGTCGATGTCGGCCGGCGTGACGATGTGCTGACCGGGGATCCCGCTGGGGTCGGTGGTGGCGTCGCCGGTGGCCGGGTCGCCGAGCACCCGGTAGACGAACCAGCTCTGTGCGGTCTCCACCACGATCGGGTCACCGGGCCGGAGCTGGTCGAGGTCGAGGAACGGGGACCCCTTGCCCACCCGGTGCCCGGCCAGCGCGACGTTGCCCGGCTGCCCGGGCATCGCCGTCCCGGCGTAGTGACCCGGCCCCTGGGCGAGCTGGCCCTCCTCGGTGCCCTGCAGGACGACCTGCTGGTAGTCCTCGCCCAGCCGGGGGATGCGCAGCACGGCGATCGGCTCGCCGACCGCGGGTTCGACCAGCACCGGGGCCGGGCCCGACGCCGGGGTGTCCGCCCAGACGTCGCGGATCTCCTCGGTGAGCTGGTCCTGCCGGCGGTCGTTGAGCAGGTCGGTGACGTAGACCTCGTAGACGACGAACAGCAGCAGGACCAGCCCCGCCGTCACCATCAGCTCGCCGAACCCGCGGGTCAGCACCCGCCAGACCGGCTCCCGTGCGGGCGACTCCCCCGCGGGTTCGTCCCACTCGGGCTCGTCCCACGACGACTCGTCCCACAGCGGCGGCAGGGCGCGCTCGGTACCCACCTGCGGGATCGGCTGCGTGTCCATGACGGACCGATGCTAAGGGCGGAACGCTCCGTGGCCGTGCGCCGCGCGGGTGGTCAGGACGGACGGATCGTGCCGAGCAGGTGCTCGGTGCCCGCCTTCGCGTTCCGGACGGCGACGTCCCAGCCGCCCTCGACCGGCTCGGTCGACAGCGTGACCGTGCCGGGCAGCAGCAGCGGCTTGCGGAACGCCACGTCCACGCTCACGGCGTCGGGCAGCCGGCCGGCCAGCGCCGCCAGCGTGCGGCCCTTCAACCACATGCCGTGCGCGATCGCCCGCTTGAACCCGAACGCCTTCGCGGTGACCCCGGTGAGGTGGATCGGGTTCACGTCCCCGGAGACCGCCGCGTACCGGCGGCCGGTGTCGCCGGGCACCCGCCACTGGGCGCTGACCCGGTCCAGCGCCCCGACCGAGACACCGACGTCGGCATCCGGCGCGCCCTCGGGCGCCGTGGCCCCGCGGGCCAGGTACGTCGACCGGCTGCGCCAGACCTCCGCACCCCCCGCGGCGACCGAGGCACACAGGTCGACGGTCGCCCCGCGCACGTGTGCGGCCAGCCGCTCGGCCCACACCTCGACGTCCAGCGCCTCACCGGCGCCGATCGGTCGCAGCTGGTCGACCTGGTTGCGCACGTGCACCAGGCCCGGCAGCGCGAGAGGGAACTCCCGCTCGGTCATCAACGCCACCTGCAGCGGGAAGGCGAGCAGGTGCGGGTAGGTCACCGGCAGGCTGTCGGCGAGCGGGAACCCGCAGACCCGGCTGTAGGCCGCCAGGGACGCCGGGTCGACCTCGACCCCGAGCCGGGCCAGCCGGGTGTCGGGCAGGTCGCCGCCCCGGCCGCGCGCGGTGAGCGCGGCCCGGGCGAACAACGCCGGCATTGCCGGCGGGGCGTCGAGCACCGTCCGCGTCACGTCAGGCCCCCAGCAGCGACTGGCCGCAGACCCGGACGACCTGGCCGTTCACCCCGGCGCTGCCCGGCTGCGCCAGCCAGGCGATCGTCTCGGCGACGTCGACCGGCAGGCCGCCCTGCTGCAGCGAGTTGAGCCGGGAGCCGACCTCGCGGGTGCCCAGGGGCATCTTCGCCGTCATCTCGGTGACGATGAAGCCGGGCGCGACGGCGTTGATCGTGGCCCCGCGCTCGGCGAACTCCGGTGCCCAGCTGCGCACCATGCCGATGACGCCGGCCTTCGACGCCGCGTAGTTGGTCTGCCCGCGGTTGCCGGCGATGCCGGACTGAGAGCTGACGCAGACGACCCGGGCGTCGGGCTTCAGGGCCCCGTCGGTGGCCAGCAGTGCCTGCGTGAGGTCGAGCTGGGCCTGCAGGTTGACCGCCATCACCGAGTTCCAGCGCGCGGCGTCCATGTTGACCAGCAGCTTGTCCCGGGTGATGCCGGCGTTGTGCACGACGACGTCCACCCCGCCGTGCCGGGCCACCAGCTGGGCGGCCAGCCGCGGGCCGGCGTCGTCCCCGGTGATGTCCAGCGCGACCGCCGTCCCGCCGACCTCGTTGGCCACCTGGGCCAGCTGCTCGCCGGCCGCCGGCACGTCGACGGCGACGACGTGGGCGCCGTCCCGGGCCAGCACCCGGGCGATGGCCGCACCGATGCCGCGCGCGGCACCGGTGACGACGGCGACCTTGCCGGCCAGCGGCTGCTCGGCGTCCGCGGCGTCGGGCAGCTCGGCGGCCGTGACCGCGAGGACCTGGCCGTCGACGTAGGCCGACCGGCCGGAGAGGAAGAACTGCAGCGGGCTGGCCAGCGAGCCCTCCGCACCGAGGGGCACGTGCACCAGGTTCGCCGTCGAGCCGCTGCGCAGCTCCTTGGCCAACGAACGGACCAGCCCCTCCAGCGCCTGCCGCGCGGCGGCCTGGGCCGGGGAGGACGTCTCCGTCGGCGGGTCGGCCAGCACCAGCACGCGGCCCGACGGCCGCAGCCGCTTGAGCGCGCGGGCGAGGAAGTCGTGCGCCGCGGCCAGGTCGGCGGGCCCGGTCAGCCCGGTCGCGTCGAGCAGGACCGCCGCCAGCCGTTCCCCGTCGGTCGAGCCGTCGGCGGCCACCGGGGACACGACGGTGACCCCGGCGTCGCGCAGCAGCCCGGTCACCGCCTCGCGCAGCCGGCCCTCACCGGCCGAGCCGACCACCGCCGGGCCCGGCAGCAGTGGCTGCCCGGGCTCGTACCGGCGCAGCTCCGCCGGCCGGGGCAGGCCCAGCTGCTTGGTGATGGTCGTGCCGAGGCCGGAGTTGGCGAAGTCGCGGTACCAGTCGCTCATGGGGTCCTCCTCAGGGACGTGGGCGCGGGTGGTCAGGACTCGAGGATCGCGACGACGCCCTGGCCGCCGGCGGCGCAGATCGAGATCAGGCCGCGCTTGCCCGGCCCGGCCTCGTGCAGCGTCTTGGCCAGGGTCGCGACGATCCGGCCGCCGGTCGCGGCGAACGGGTGCCCGGCCGCCAGCGACGAGCCGTTCACGTTGAGCTTGGCCCGGTCGATCGAGCCCAGCGGCGCGTCCAGCCCCAGCTTGTCCTTGCAGAACGCCGGGTCCTCCCAGGCCTTCATCGTCGCCAGCACCGTGGAGGCGAACGCCTCGTGGACCTCGTAGAAGTCGAAGTCCTGCAGGGTCAGCCCGTTGCGGGCCAGCAGCACCGGCACCGCGTAGGCCGGGGCCATCAGCAGCCCCTCGCCACCGTGCACGTAGTCGACCGCGGCGGTCTGCGCGTCGACCAGGTGGGCCAGCACGGGCAGGTCGTGCTCGGCGGCCCACTCGTCGGAGGCGAGCAGGACGGCGGAGGCGCCGTCGGTCAGCGGGGTCGAGTTGCCCGCCGTCATCGTGGCGTCCGCACTCTGCCCGAACACCGGCTTCAGCTTCGCGAGCTTCTCCAGCGAGCTGTCCGGCCGGAGGTTCTGGTCGCGGGTGAGGCCGAGGAACGGCGTCACCAGGTCGTCGAAGAAGCCGCGGTCGTAGGCGGCGGCGAGGGCCTGGTGCGAGCGGACGGTCAGCTCGTCCTGCTCCTCGCGGCCGATCTCCCACTCGGCGGCGGTGATCGCCGCGTGGTCGCCCATCGCCAGGCCGGTGCGCGGCTCGGCGTTGCGCGGGACCTCCGGGACCAGCTGACCGGGCCGGATCCCGGACAGCGCCTTGAGCCGCTGCTGCAGCGTCTTGGCGCTGTTGACCGCCAGCAGCGCCCGCCGCATGTCCTCGTTCAGCGCCATCGGCGCGTCGGAGGTGGTGTCGACGCCCCCGGCGATGCCGGACTCGAGCTGCCCCAGGGCGATCTTGTTGGCGACCAGGACGGCCGCCTCCAGACCGGTGCCGCAGGCCTGCTGGACGTCGTAGGCCGGCGTCGCGGCCGACAGCCGGGAGCCCAGCACGCTCTCCCGGGTCAGGTTGAAGTCGCGGGCGTGCTTGAGGACGGCGCCGGCGACCACCTCGCCCACCTGCTGACCCTGCAGCCCGAAGCGGGCGACGAGCCCGTCGAGGGTCGCGGTGAGCATGTCCTGGTTGCTGGCCCGCGCGTACGCGCCGTTGGAGCGGGCGAACGGGATGCGGTTGCCGCCGACGATCGCGGCCTTCCGGGTCTGCGGTGCCATGGGGACCTCCAGGAGGTGGTCACCACCAAAATGGTCATTTTGGTGGAGGGGTGTTCCAGTCGCGATTCCGATACCGAGAGTATCAGGTACCGTCGGTGTCGTGAACACGAAGACGGCGGCCAGCCCGCGGGACCGGCGCGACTCCCGCTGGGACGAGCACCGCCGTGCCCGCCGCGAGCAGCTGGTCGACGCCACCCTCGCCGCGGTCGGCAAGCACGGCGCCGGCGTCGGCATGGAGGAGATCGCGGCCGAGGCCGGCACCAGCAAGACCGTCGTCTACCGGCACTTCGCCGACCGCAGCGAGCTGTACGTCGCCGTCTGCGCGCGCGTGGCGACGCAGCTCACCCGCAAGCTGCGCGAGGCGATGGGCAGCAGCGACCACCCCCGGCAGATGGTCACCGCCGCCGTCGAGACCTACCTGGCCTTCATCGAGGCCGACCCGGAGGTCTACCGCTTCGTCGTCGGGCAGGCGATGGTCGACCGGCCGGTCGATGCCGACCCGATCAGCAGCCTGTCCGACCTGGTCGGCGACGAGGTCGGGGCGCTGGTCGGCGCCGCGCTGACCAGCGCCGGACAGGGGACCGCCGCGGCCGCCCCGTGGGGGCACGGCGTCATCGGACTGGTCCGGGCCGCCGCCGACTGGTGGTTGCGCGCCGACCGCCCCATGCCGCGGGCCGAGCTGGCGACCCACCTCACCGACCTGGCCTGGACGGGGTTGCGCGGCGTCGTGACCCCCGACCCCTCAACTCCTGCACCCGCGAGTCCGATGGAGGAACCATGACCAGCACCCCCACCCCCCTGCCGCCGGTCGACCCCACCCGGCTCACCGAGGTCCTCGACGGCCGCTGGGCGCAGGTCCGCCGGGACAGCCGTGCACAGCTCGACGACCCGCGCTGGGCCCCGGTGTACGGCGAGTCGATGGCCGAGGCTCGGGAGCGGGTCACCGCGCTCACCGCGGAGCTGGCCACCACCGGCCGCGTCGCCTACGGCTTCCCCGTCGAGTACGGCGGCGCCGACGACGCCGGCGGCTCGGTGACCTCCATCGAGATGCTGGCCTTCACCGACCTGTCGCTGATGGTCAAGGCCGGCGTGCAGTGGGGGCTGTTCGGCGGGGCGGTCCAAGCACTGGGCACGAAGCGCCAGCACGACCGCTACCTGCCCGACACCATGAGCTTCGCCCTGCCCGGCTGCTTCGCGATGACCGAGACCGGCCACGGCTCCGACGTCCAGCAGCTGCGCACCACCTGCACCTACGACCCGGCCACGCAGACCTTCGACCTGCACACCCCGCACGAGGCCGCGCGCAAGGACTACATCGGCAACGCCGCGAAGGACGGCCGGATGGCTGTCGTGTTCGCCCAGCTGATCACCCAGGGCGAGGGCCGGGGCGTGCACGCGTTCCTCGTCCCGATCCGGGACGACGGCGGCACCCCGGTGCCCGGCGTCACGATCGGCGACGACGGCCCCAAGGCCGGGCTGCTCGGGGTGGACAACGGGCGGCTGACCTTCGACCACGTCTCCGTGCCGCGCGACATGCTGCTGGACCGGTACGGCCAGGTGGCCGCCGACGGCACGTACACCAGCTCGATCGAGAACGAGACCCGGCGCTTCTTCACCATGCTCGGCACCCTGGTGCGCGGGCGGGTCAGCGTCGGCGGCTCGGCCGGGTCGGCGACGAAGGTGGCCCTGGAGATCGCCGTCCGTTACGGCGACACCCGCCGCCAGTTCGCCGCCCCCGGCGAGGACCGGGAGGTCGTGATCAACGACTACCTGGTGCACCAGCGCAAGCTGCTGCCGGCCCTGGCGAAGACCTACGCGCTGAGCTTCGCGCAGGAGGAGCTGACGTCGACCATGCACGACGTGCTGGGGAGCGCCGACGTCGACGAGGCCGCGCAGCGTGAGCTGGAGTCCCGGGCGGCCGGGATCAAGGCCGTCACCACCTGGCACGCGACCCGGACCATCCAGCTGTGCCGCGAGGCCTGCGGCGGGGCGGGCTACCTGGCGGAGAACCGGCTGCCGACGCTCAAGGCCGACACCGACGTCTTCACCACCTTCGAGGGCGACAACACCGTGCTGATGCAGCTGGTCGCCAAGGGCCTGCTCACCGGCTACCGGGACGCCTTCGGCTCGCTGGACGGCTGGGGCCGGGCGGCCTTCGTCGCCGAGCAGGTGCGCGAGACCGTGCTGGAGCGGACGGCGGCCCGCGGGCTGATCCAGCGGCTGGTCGACGCCGTCCCCGGACGGGACGAGGACGTCTCGATGCTCGACCGGGGCTGGCAGCTGGCCGCCTTCGAGGACCGCGAGAAGCACCTCCTGGAGAGCGCCATCCGGCGGCTCCGCGGGGGCGCGGCGGCCAAGAAGGACCGCCCGTTCGAGATCTTCAACGACGTGCAGGACCACGTGCTGACCATGGCCGAGGCGCACATCGACCGGGTCGTGCTGGAGGCCTTCGTCGCCGGCATCGAGCGGACGACCGACCCGGCCGCGAAGGCGCTGCTGGCGCGGGTCTGCGACCTCTACGCGCTGAGCACCATCGAGGCCGACAAGGGCTGGTTCCTCGAGCACGGCCGGCTCACCCCCACCCGGGCCAAGGCGCTGACCGGGGTGGTGAACGACCTGCTCAAGGAGCTGCGGCCGCACATGCGCACCCTGGTCGACGGCTTCGCCATCCCCGAGTCGTGGCTCAACTGCGCGATCGTGGCCGAGGAGCCGGGCCGGCAGGAGGCGATGGCCGCGCACGACGCCGCGCTGCGGTCGGCCGGGGCGCAGCCCCAGCAGGACGCCACCGCGACCGCCTTGGAGATGGCCCCCGCCCAGTAGGGGGAGGCCCCTGCGCGGGGGCCGATCGGACCACCAAAATGGCCATTGTGGTGGTCCCTGGCCGTCAGGCGGGGCCGGCCGCTGCCGGGTGGACGTCCGGGGACGGCTCGATGCCCGGCGGGACCCGCTGGGGGCCGGCCTCGGGAGGCCGCGGCTCGTCCTGCGGGTGCAGCCGGACCGCCAGCAACGCGACGTCGTCCTCGGTGTCGGGCAGGTACATCCGCTGCAGCAGCCGGTCGCACAGCTCCTGCAGCGGCAGCTCGGTGAGCCCGGCCAGCACCCGGCACAGCTCGGCGACCCCGGCGTCGAGGTCCCGGTCGCGCCGCTCCACCAGCCCGTCGGTGTAGAGCAGCAGGGTGCCGCCGCGGCCGATGACCGCGACCCGGTCGCTGCGTGCGGTGCCCGGCTCCACCCCCAGCAGCAGGTCGGGGGCGTCGCCGTCCAGCACGGTCACCTCGCCGTCCGCGCTGATCAGCACCGGCGGCGGGTGCCCGGCGGTGGCCCAGCGCACCCGGGTCTGCGCGGCCGACAGCTCCGGGTCGTCCTGCTCCAGCCGGGCGATCAGCGCGGTGGCCATAACGTCGAGGTCCAGGCCGGCACTGGCCCGGTCCAGGCCGGTGAGCACCTCGGCCGGGGTGCCGCCGGTGTGGTGCCCGATGCCGCGAAGCAGCCCGCGCAGCTGGCCCATCGCCGCCGCGGCCCGGCTGTCGTGCCCGACGACGTCGCCGATGACCAGCACGGTCGCCCCGTCGGGCTGGACGAACGCGTCGTACCAGTCACCGCCGACCTCGGCCCCGGCCGCGGCCGGCACGTACCGGACGGCGATCTCGCAGTGGTCCGGCGCCGGCGGCGCGGTCAGCATGCTCCGCTGCAGCGTCTCCGCCAGCTGCCGCTGCTGGCCGAACAGCCGGGCCTGCTGCAGCGCCACCCCGGCCCGTCGCCCGAGCTCCAGGGCGGTCTCCAGCGCGGCGTCGCTGTGCCGGCCCCGCTCGGCGCTCACGTACAGGCCCAGCGCCCCGAGGGTGCGCCCCCGGCTGACCAGCGGGACGACGATGCCGGAGTCGGGGTGCAGCCGCGCCAGCTGCTCCCGGGCGACCGGGTCCGGCAGGGCCCGCGAGATGTAGGCGGCGTCCAGACCGGGCACCCGCAACGGCCGCCCGGTGCGGGTGACCACCCGTGCGGCGGCGTGCTCGGTCATCCCGCCGACCATCGAGCGGACGTAGTCGGCCAGCTCGCCCGACCTTGCTCGGTCGCGGTGCGCCGAGGCGAGCTGGCGCATCCGGCCGTGCTCGTCGGTGACGACGACCCAGCACCAGTCGCCGAGCGCCGGCACCACCAGCTCGGCCAACCGGCCCAGCTGCTCGGTGATCTCCATCGTCCCCGAGAGCACCCGGCCGGTCTCGGCCAGTAGCTCCAGCCGGGCGTTGGCCGCGGCCATCTCGGCGACCGCGGCGTCCCGCTGGGCATCGGCGTGCAGCCGGGAGATGCTCAGCCCGATCTGGGCGGCGAGCGCGCCCAGCAGCTCGACGTCCTCCGGGCTGAACGGGTGGTCCTCGGCCCACACCGCCACGAAGCACCCCAGCACCCGGCCCTCGAGCCGGAGCGGCAGCGCGGCCAGGGCGCGGACCCCGACCAGGTCCCCGACCTCGGCCATCCGGGGGAACCGGGCCACCGCCGAGGCGCGGTCGGGCAGCAGCACCGTCTCCCCGTACCGGGCCACGTACTGGGTGGGGAGCTCGTCGTCGAGCGGGAGCTCCACGCCCTCGTCGGACAGGACGGCGCCAGTGCCCGACTCGACCGCATCGACCAGGCGGCGGGTCATGTGCAGCCGCAGAGGCCCGTGCCCGCCGGCGAAGACGGCCAGCGCGCTGGCGTCGGCGCCGAGCACGGCCGCGCCCCGCAGGGCCGCCTCCGCCAGGTCCGACATCCGGTCGGCGTTGGCCAGCTCTGCGGCGACCTCGGCGACCACCGCGGCACGCTGCACCGCGGCCAGCCGCACCTGCGCCTGCCGGCGGGCCTCGGTGACGTCCACGGAGGTGCCCAGCAGGCGCACGGGCTCACCCGCCTGGTCGCGCACCACCCGGCCCCGGGAGACCGTCCACCGGGCCTCACCGTCGGGCCGCAGCGCCCGCATCTCGACGACGAACTCCCCCGAGCCCGCGAGCGCGGCCTGCATCGCCTGCTGCACCACGCCGTGGTCGTCGGGGTGGATCCGCTTCGTCATCTCCTCGTCGCCGGTGAGCACGACCGGGCCCGGGAGCCCGAAGATGGCCGCGTTCCGCTCGTCCCACGTCGCCACCCCGGTGCGCAGGTCCCGCTCCCAGCTGCCGACCTCGCTGGCCTCCAGCGCCAGCTCCAGCCGGCTCAGCGAGGACCGCACCGCGATCGAGGCGGCGACCAGCTCCAGCTCGGTGACGACGGTGGCGGCGACCTCCCCGGCGAGGGCGACGTCGTCCTCGCTCCAGGGCCGGGGCTCCGGGGAGAGCAGGGTCAGCGCGCCCACCACGTCACCGGCGGTGAGCACCAGCGGGAGGGACAGGCAGGCGCGGACCTCGCCGGAGGCCACCACCGACAGCCCGGCGACCCGCGGGTCGGTCGCGGTGTCGGGCACCACCAACGGCGCCCGCAGGCGGGCGGCGACGCTGCCGAACACCTGGTCCAGCGGGGTGGCCGACCCCATCACCGTCGGCCGGCCGAAGCCCCCCACCCGCACCGCGACGTCGGTGAGCAGCACGACCTGCGCCGTCGGGACGGCCAGCAGCCGGGTGGCCAGGTGGGCCAGCCGGTCGAACGGCGCACTCCCGGGCAGCTCGACGAGCAGCCGGCGGACCACCACGACGCGGGCCGGGTCGGCCAGCGGGTCGGGTCCGGCAGGCGTGCTCGGTGCGGGCACGACTGGCTGCCTCCCCTGCTGGCGCCGGCGCGGCCGGACACGGGTGCCGACGACCGCCGACACGCCCGACTCGGAGCGGGCTGCCCCATGCTGGCACGTCCGGCCCGCCGAGCCCCGGACCGACGGCCGGAGAGCGGTCCCCTGCCGGAGTGCGGACGGCCTCAAGCAGCTGGGCAGTGCGGCCGATCCAGAGGAGGTGACGTCGACCCTCCCGGACCACTGGGACTGCCGCCCGCTGCTCGCGGGTGAGGAGGACCTGACCGTCGTCTTCCAGCCGATCGTCGACCTGGCCTCGGCCGAGGTCGCCGGCTACGAGGCGCTCGCCCGGTTCCCGGGCACCGCCTCCCCCGACGTGTGGTTCGCCGCCGCCGCCGAGGCCGGCCTGGGTGCCGAGCTGGAGGCACTCGCCCTGCGGAAGGCCCTGGCCGCCCTGCCGGACCTGCCGCCCAACACCTTCCTGACCGTCAACGTCAGCCCGCACCTGCTGGGCACCGCGCCGGTCGCCGCCGCCCTCGCCCAGCCGGCCACGCTGCGCCGGGTGGTCGTCGAGCTGACCGAGCACATGCCCACCCCGGACCTGAGGGCGCTGCGGGAGCAGACCGCCGCGCTGCGGGGCCGCGGCGCGCTCATCGCCATCGACGACGCCGGCTCCGGCTACGCCGGGCTCCAGCAGCTCGCCGAGGTCCGGCCACAGCTGGTCAAGCTCGACCGGGCCCTGGTCGCCGGCGCCGACACCGACCCGGTGAAGGCCGCGCTCGCCGAGATGGTGGGCACCTTCACCAGCCGGATCGACGCCTGGCTGCTCGCCGAGGGCGTGGAGACCGTGGGAGAGCTCGCCGTCTTCGCCCGGCTCGGCGTCCCGCTGGCCCAGGGGTGGCTGTTCGGCCGCCCCACCCCGCACTTCGCCCCGCTCACCTCCGAGGTCACCCAGCTGGTGCGCGCCCAGGTGGCCCGTGCCCGGCTGACCGAGAGCGTCGCCAGCCTGCTGCGCCCGATCCGCCAGCGCGAGGCGTTCGACGGGGACGACGGCCCGCCGCCCTACGTCGTGGTCGACCGCACCGAGGTGCCCACCGAGCTGGTGCTCGCCGACCTGCGGACCGGCGCGCCGTACCGGGCGCCGGTGTCGCTGCGCGTGCACCCGTCGGCCGGGGTCACCGAGACCCTGCAGCGGGCGCTCACCCGCCCGCCCGTGCACCGGTTCGACCCGGTCCTGTGCACCGACCGCAGCGGTGCCGTCCTCGGCCTGCTGCGGGTCGAGGACCTGGCGGCGGCGGCCGCCACCTCCTGAGCCCCCGGGGCCCTGCCCCAGCCCCGGTGCACCACCCCGACCGTCGTCCGGCGGACGGGTCCCCGCACCACCTGCGCACCGGAGCCCACATGAAGGCATTCGCCTGCGGGGACGTCGTCCCCGGCTGCACCATGACGTTCACCGGCCCGGACGAGGACGCCGTCCTCGGTCAGGTCGCCGCACACGCGACCGGCGACCACGGCCTGGGCAGCGTGCCGCCCGAGCTCGTCGAGCAGGTCCGCGCCCACATCGTCGCCGTCTAGTGGCAGCTCCCCCGGCCCCTGCACCGGGGCCGGGGAGCCGACGTCATGCGCTGGCGTCGGTGAGGCGCTGCCGCTCCTCGTCGGTGAGCACCAGGTCCAGCATCGGCAGCAGGTCGGCCAGCTGCTCCACCGAGCGACCGCTGGCGATCGGCGCGGTGACCGCGGGCTGGTCGGCCAGCCAGCGCAGCGCCACGGCCGCCCCGGTCACGCTGTGCGCCTCGGCGACCTCGGCCAGCGCGGACAGCACCCGGTCGCCCTTCTCCCCCACGTACTTCGCCGCGCCCTTGGCCCGCGGCGAGTCGATCGTCTCCCCGGCCCGGTACTTGCCGGTCAGGAAGCCGCGCGCCAGCCCGAAGTAGGGCATCGACCCCAGACCGCGATCGACCACCACACCGGCCAGCTCGCCCTCGTAGGCCTCGCGCTCCATCAGGTTGTAGTGCGGCTGCAGCGCGACGTAGCCGGTGACGCCGAGCTGCTGGGCGGTGTCCAGCGCCTCGGTCAGCCGCTTCGCCGAGTAGTTCGACGCCGCCGCGTACCGGACCTTGCCGGCCTGCACCAGCTCGTCGAAGGCGGTGAGCGTCTCCTCCAGCGGCGTCGTCTCGTCGTCGTAGTGCGCGTAGTAGAGGTCGATGGTGTCGACCTGCAGGTTGCGCAGCGAACGCTCGGCCGCGGCCCGGATCTCCGGAGCCGAGAGCGGGTGCTCCTTCTCCCCCGGCGAGGCCTTGGTGGCCACGACCATCCGGTCGCGCATCCCGCGCTCGGCCATCCAGTTGCCGAGGATCGTCTCGGAGACGCCGTCGCCGTACATCTCGGCGGTGTCGACGAACGGCGACTGGGTGCTGGGCACGGCGTCGAGGAAGCGGTCGAGCAGGGCGAAGGACGTCGGCTCGTCGGCCGTCCAGCCGAACACGTTGCCACCCAGGCAGAGGTCGCTGACGGTCAGATCGGTCCCGGGGAGCTGAGGCATGAGCCCAACGCTAAGTCGACCGCCGGGAGGACGCGCGCCGGGCCGGACGGCCCACAGAACGTGACGGTTGTGACCAACGAGCACGAAATCCCCGGAAATCCGGGGTCCCCGCTCGCCAACACCCAGGTCGGCATGGCAACGTGCCCGCCGTTCCTGGTCGACGACGGGGTCGGCCAGATCCGCCCACCGGACCCCCGCTGCACACCTGGTGTCCAGCGAGTTGGCACGGTGGAGACTCGGAGGTCCACCAGGACGACCGGGGAACGCACCCGGTCGACCAGGCGCGACACCACGTCTGCGCCCACCCCGCACCGGGGTGGGCTGCTCCACCCACGCGAGAGGAACACAATGAACAAGGCCGAACTCGTCTCCGCCATCTCCAAGCGCGCCGAGGTCCCGGCGTCGACCGTCGACTCGGTGCTCAACGGGCTCCAGGAGGAGCTCGTCGAGGCCATCACCCGGGGCGACAAGGTCGCCGTCCCCGGTCTGCTGACCGTCGAGCGCGCCCAGCGTTCGGCGCGCACCGGCCGCAACCCGCAGACCGGCGAGTCGATCGAGATCGCCGCTGCGCACACCGCCAAGGTGACCGCCGGCTCCAACCTCAAGAAGGCTGCTGCCGCCGTCCCGGTGCAGTGAGCTGAGGCCCCGTCCCGGGGCCGCACCGAGCACCACCCCGACGCCCCCGTCGCGCTCCTGGCACCCCGTGCCAGGATGCCCGGCGGGGGCGTCGCTCATCGGGGAGCGGTGCCCGCGACGAGCGGAGTTCCGCGTGACGGCTGTGCAGACCGACCTGTCCGTGACCACCGACCCGGCCGAGGTCGGGCTGGACGCCGGCCGGCTGCAGCGGCTGGACCGCCGGCTGGCCCGCTACGTGGACGAGGGCCAGCTGCCCGGGTTCCTGGTCACCGTCGCCCGGCACGGCCGGCTGGTGCACGTCGGCCGGCACGGGCAGCGCGACGTCGAGGCCGGCCTGCCGGTCACCGACGACACCCGCTGGCGCATCTACTCGATGACGAAGCCGGTGACCTCGGTCGCGGCGATGTCGCTGTACGAGGAGGGCGCCTTCGAGCTCACCGACCCGATCAGCCGCTGGCTGCCCGAGTTCGCCGACACCCGGGTCTGGACCGCCGGCCCGGCGCAGAAGCCGGTGACCGTGCCCCTGCTGGAGCCGATCCGGGTCTGGCACCTGCTGACCCACACCTCCGGGCTCACCTACGGCTTCCACCACGCCCACCCGGTCGACGGGCTCTACCGGCTGCGCGGCCACGAGTGGGGCACCCCGCCCGGCGCCGACTCGGCTGAGGTGGTGCGCCAGTTCGCGGAGATGCCCCTGCTGTTCCAGCCGGGCACCGAGTGGAACTACGGCGTCTCCACCGACGTGCTCGGCCGGCTGCTCGAGGTGATCACGGGCAAGCCGCTGGACGAGGTCTTCGCCGAGCGGGTGTTCGGGCCGCTGGGCATGACCGAGACCTCCTTCGGGCTGCGCCCCGAGGACGACGTCGACTCCCTCGCCCAGCTCTACGGCCCCGGGGTGACGCTGCTGCCGGCCCCGTTCGCCCAGGCGGCGCTGCGCAAGCCCACCTTCCTCGCCGGTGGCGCCGGGCTGGTCTCCACCGCGGGTGACTACCTGAGGTTCGTCGAGATGCTGCGCCGCGGGGGTTCGGTCAGTGACGACCCGGACGCCGGCCGGGTGCTGGGCCCCCGCACCGTGGCGCACATGGTGCGCAACCACCTCCCCGGCGGGCTGGACCTGGAGACCGCCGGCCGGCCGCTGTACGCCGAGACCCCGCTGCGCGGCGTCGGCTTCGGGCTCGGGTTCTCCATGGTGCTGGACCCGGTGCGCTACGGCGGGGTGTCCAGCGTGGGCACGTACAGCTGGGGCGGGGCGGCGTCCACGGAGTTCTACGTCGACCCGGTGGAGGACCTGACGGTCACCTTCTACACACAGCTGCTGCCCTCGAGCACGCTGCCGGTGCGCAACCACCTCCGCCCCCTGGTCCAGCAGGCCCTCCTCTGACGGAGGACCCCGCGACAGAAATGGCCATTTCTGTCGCGGGCAGGATGAGCGCATGGAGCCCCGTCACGTCTTGTTGCCCGACGAGCGCACGCTGCACGGGTACTGGGACCCCTCGCTCCCGCCGGCCCTGACCGTCGAGCCGGGGACGACGGTGCGCATCGGGACGCTGGACTCCGGCTGGTCGACCGGCCCGTACACCGGCGCCGACACCACAGCCGACCTGGCCGAACGGCCCCGGCACCCGGCGTTCGACCCGGCCGCCGGGCACGCGCTCACCGGCCCGGTCTGCATCGAGGGCGCCGCGCCGGGGCAGGTGCTCGCCGTCCGCATCGACGACGTCGTCCCGGGGGCCTTCGGGACGACGTACTGCGGGCTGCGGTCCACCGCGCTGAACGAGCGGCTCGGGGTGACGGCGGCGCCCGTCGTCCACCGCTGGACGCTGGACGGCGCCGCCGGGATCGGCCGCAACCAGGCCGGCCACTCGGTCGCGCTGCGGCCGTTCCTGGGCGTGATGGGCGTGCCGCCGGCCGAGCCCGGCCAGCACTCGACCATCCCGCCGTACTGGCACGGCGGGAACATCGACTGCCGCGAGCTCGTCGCCGGGTCGACGCTCTACCTGCCGGTGACCGTGCCCGGCGGGCTGCTGTCGGTCGGCGACGGGCACGCCGCGCAGGGGGACGGCGAGGTGGCCGGGACGGCGATCGAGTGCCCGATGGACGCCGTCGACCTGACCCTCGACGTGCTGCCGGACCTCTTCGGCGCCCCGGTCACCACGCCGATCGCCCGCACCCCCGCCGGCTGGGTGACGATGGGCGTGGCCGACGACCTGG
>NZ_JAAKGN010000051.1:0-28446 GCF_011039295.1 Modestobacter sp. KNN46-3
GGGCGCTGACCGGCGGGCTGCGCGCGCTGGCCCGGGTGGAGGGCAGCCCGCTGCAGTGGCGGAAGCAGGCCGGGCCGTTCTTCGGCAACGAGCTGGGCGAGCTGGTGCTGGAGGGCCGGGACGCCCGGTTCCTGCTCTGGGCGACCAGGCGCGACGACGACGGCACCGAGCACTTCACCCAGGTGCTGGACACCCGGCTGTCATGACCGCGATCCGGCTGGTCAGCTTCAACGTCCACCACGGGGTGGGCGGTGACGGGCGGCACGACCTGCCCCGGCTCGCCCAGGTGCTGGCGGCCGCGGACGCCGACGTCGTCTGCCTGCAGGAGGTCGATCGGCACTTCGGCGACCGCAGCGAGCACGTCGACCAGGCACTCCTGCTGTCCCGCGCGCTGGACATGGAGCTGGCGTGGGGCCCCTCGATCGACGAGCCGGGCAGCAGCAGCGACCGTCGGCAGTACGGCAACGCGCTGCTGTCCCGGCTGCCGCTGCTGGGCTCCGAACTGCACCGGCTGCCCGGGCAGGGGGAGCCGCGCAGTGCGCTGCGCGCGCAGGTGCAGCTGGCCGGCGGGGCGCTGTGGGTGACCACCACGCACCTGTCCAGCCGGTCGGCGGACGACCGCGCCGTGCAGGCCGCCGCGGTCGCCGGGCTGCACGCCGACCCGGGGACGGCGGCCGTGCTGGTCGGCGACCTGAACGCCGACGCCACCGCCCCGGAGCTGGCGGCGCTGCGCGAGCACCTCCGCGACGCGTGGGAGCTGGCGGCCGAGCGCAGCGACCAGGCCGGGCGGTTCTCGCTGCACGCCCACCAGGGCCTGACCCACCCGGCCCGCCGTCCGCGGGTGCGGATCGACCAGGTCTGGGTGTCGGCGGGCGTGACGGTGACCGGCGCCCGGGTGCTGGACGGCGCCGGGGCGTCGGACCACCACCCCCTGCTGGTCGAGCTGGACGTGCCGGTGACCGGCTGATCAGGAGGCCTGCAGCTCGCGCAGCCGCTGGCTGATCACCCCGGTGATGCCGTCGCCGCGCATGCTCACGCCGTAGAGGGCGTCGGCGATCTCCATGGTCCGCTTCTGGTGGGTGATCACGATCAGCTGCGAGGTGTCCCGGAGCTGCTCGATCAGGGTGAGCAGCCGGCCGAGGTTGACGTCGTCCAGCGCCGCCTCGACCTCGTCCAGCACGTAGAACGGCGAGGGCCGGGCGCGGAAGATGGCGACGAGCAGCGCCACGGCGGTCAGCGACCGCTCGCCGCCGGACAGCAGGGACAGCCGCTTCACCTTCTTGCCCGGCGGCCTGGCCTCCACCTCCACGCCGGTGGTCAGCAGATCCTCCGGGTCGGTGAGGAAGATCCGCCCCTCGCCGCCGGGGAACAGCGTGGCGAAGACCTGCTCGAACTCCCGCTGGGTGTCGGCGAAGGCCTCGGCGAACACCTGGTGGATGCGGGCGTCGACCTCGCGGACCACGGTGAGCAGGTCACGGCGGGTGGCCTTGAGGTCCTCCAGCTGGGTGGCCAGGAAGGTGTGCCGCTCCTCCAGGGCCGCGAACTCCTCCAGCGCCAACGGGTTGACCTTGCCCAGCGCGGCGAGGTCCCGCTCGGCCCGCGCCGCCCGGCGCTCCTGCGCGCTGCGGTCGTAGGGCACCGGCTGGGGCTCGAGCTCCCCCGCCGCCTCGGCTGCGGCGAGCTGCGCCTGGGTCGGGGCCACCGGTGCGGCCGGCCCGTACTCGGCGAGCAGGGTCGGCAGGTCGACGCCGTACTCCTCGGCTGCCCGGGCCTCCAGCGCCTCGATCCGCAGCCGCTGCTCGGCGCGGGCCACCTCGTCGCGGTGCACCTCGTCGGTGAGCCGGTCGAGCTCCGCGGTGTGCTCGCGCACCCGGGCCCGGACCACCAGCAGCTCGGCCTCCCGCCCGGTGCGCGCCTCGGCCAGGGCATCACGTTCGGCGGCCGCGCGGGCGAGTGACGTCGCGAGGTGGGTGAGCGCGTCCTCGGCGCCGGCCCGCACCTCCGCGGCCACCCGGGCGCCCCGCGCACGGGCGACCCGGGCGGCGGCGGCCCGCTCGCGCGCGGCCCGCTCCTGCCGGGCCTGCCGGCGCAGCGACTCCGCCCGGCCGGCCAGCGACCGGGCCCGCTCCTCGGCCGTGCGCACGGCCAGCCGGGCCTCGGTCTCGGCCTGCCGGGCAGCGGTCGCCTCGGCGCGCAGCCGGTCGCGCTCGTCGGTGGCGGGTTCCTCCTCCATCGGCGCGGCCTCGGCCGCGGCCAGCCGCTCCTCCAGCTCGACCAGCCCGGCCACGGCCTGCTCGCGCGCCTGCTCGGCGCGCACCCGGGCGGCGTCCAGCCGCTCGGCCTCGGCCACGGCGGAGCGCGCCGCGGCACCGAGCTCGGCGAGCTCTGCGGCGGCCGCGGAGCGGGCCCGGTCGCCGGCCTGCCGGGCGGTGAGCGCGGCGTCGACGTCGGCCGAGCGGGCGGTGGCGGCCTCGCGGGCCCGGGCCAGCTCGTCGGCCAGCCGGACGGCGTGCGCGGCCGCCCGGTCGAGCTCGGCGGCGGCCTCGTCGACCCGTGCGCGCACCTCCAGCCCCGAGGGCGCGTTGGCCTGGCCGCCCACCGACCAGTCAGCGCCCAGCAGGTCACCGGTGTCGGTGACCGCCCGGACGCGGGGGTGGGTGCGCACGAGGGAGACGGCGGCCGGCAGGTCGGGGACGACGGCGACCCGCTCCAGCGCCCGGGCCAGCGCCGGCGCGAGCTCCGCAGGGGCATCGACCAGGTCGAGGGCCCAGCGGGCGCCGGCGGGCAGCTCGGGCCAGCCGTCCCGGGAGACCGCCGGGAGGCCACCGGTGACCAGCAGGCCCGCGCGACCCCCGTCGCTGCGGGCCAGGTGGGTGAGCACCGCGGCCGCCTGCTCCACCCCGGCGACCACGACGGCATCGGCCAGCCCACCGAGGGCGGCGGCCAGCGCGACCTCGGCCCCGGCCTGGACGCTCAGCCGGTCGGGCACCGGGCCCAGCACCCCGGGCAGGGCGGCGGCGAGCACCGCGGCGGCGCCGTCGGCCGGTGCCAGACCGAGGGCGAGGGCGTCCCGGCGCGCCTGCCAGCCGGCCCGGTCACGCTCGGCGGCGCGCTCGGCCGCGGCGAGCTCGGTGACCGTTCGGGCGGCCTCGGCGTGCGCGGTGACGGCGGCGGCGTGCGCGGCGGCCAGCCCCTCGTCCCCGCCGGCGTCGGCGCTCAGTTCGTCGCGCCGGGCGGTCAGCCGGTCGGTGGCGACCTCGGCCCGGTCGGCGGCCTCGGTCGCGGCAGCGGCCAGCCGCTCGATCTCGGCCTCCCCGGCCGCGGCGCGGGACCGCCCCGCGGCCACCTGCCCGGAGAGGCGGGCCAGCTGCTCCCGCCGGTCGGCCAGTGCCCGGGCGGCGGCGACCAGCGCACGCTCGGCCTCGGCCAGCGCCGTCTCGACCTCACCGCGGACGGCCACGGCGGTGTCCAGCCGGGCCCGCTCGGCCGCCAGGGAGGCGGCCAGCTCACGCTCGGTGGCGTCGACCCGGTCCGCCTCGGCGTCCAGCTGGTCAGGGTCCCGGCCACCGGGGGCGGCGGCGGGGACCGCAGCGAGGTGGCGGTGCCGCTCGGCGGCGAGCTGGGCGACGCTGCGGAACCGCTCGGCGAGCGTGGACAGCCGGAACCAGCTGTCCTGGGCGGCGGCCAGCACCGGGGCGTCGGCGGCGAGCTGCCGTTCCAGCGCCGACTCGCTGCCGGCGGCCTCGCCCAGCGCCGCCTCGACGGTGGCCCGCCGGGCGCGGGCCGCGGTCTCGTCGGCGATGTCGGCGTCCAGCGCGTCGCGCAGGTCGACCAGGTCGTCGGCGAGCAGCCGCAACCGGGCGTCGCGCAGGTCGGCCTGGACCCCGGCGGCGCGCCGGGCGACCTCCGCCTGCCGGCCCAGCGGCTTCAGCTGCCGGCGCAGCTCGGCGGTGAGGTCGCCGAGGCGGTCGAGGTTGGCCTGCATCGCGTCGAGCTTGCGGAGCGCCTTCTCCTTGCGCTTGCGGTGCTTCAGGACGCCGGCGGCCTCCTCGACGAAGGCCCGCCGGTCCTCCGGGCGACCGGACAGCACGGCGTCCAGCTGCCCCTGGCCGACGATGACGTGCATCTCCCGGCCGATGCCGGAGTCGCTGAGCAGCTCCTGGACGTCGAGCAGCCGCACCTTGTCGCCGTTGATCTCGTACTCGCTCTCCCCGGAGCGGTACATGCGGCGGGTGATCGAGACCTCGGTGTAGTCGATCGGCAGGGCGCCGTCGGAGTTGTCGATCGTGAGCGTCACCTCGGCGCGGCCCAGCGCCGGCCGGCCGGCGGTGCCGGCGAAGATGACGTCCTCCATCTTGCCGCCACGCAGGCTCTTGGCGCCCTGCTCACCGAGCACCCAGGCGATGGCGTCGACGACGTTGGACTTGCCCGAGCCGTTGGGCCCGACGACGGCGGTGATGCCCCGTTCCAGGCGCAGCGTCGTCGGCGACGCGAAGGACTTGAAGCCCTTGAGCGTCAGGCTGGACAGGTGCACGGTGGAGAGACTCCCGGGGAGGTACGACGTTCCTGCTCAGCGCAGGGCAGCCCCATCCTCACCCACGGCACGCCGATCACCCCTCCCGGTGTGCACGGGAGAGGTGGGTGGGACGGAGGTGGTCTAAGCGAGGACGGGGTCGGCCGACTCGTGGGCCATGGTGAGCAGCTCGCGGGCGATCGCCGCGTCCCGCTCCTCGCGGAGGGCGGCGAGCTGCGCCTCGAGCCGGCGCACCTGCGCCCGGAGGGCGGCGTTCTCCTCGGCTGCTCGAAGCTCGTGCGGAGCGACGACGGAACCGAACAGGGCCTTGGCCATGGCTCAGCGGCCTTTCACTGCAGGAGGGATGTCCCGTCGCACCGCCGGAGGGCGGTCTGCGCGGGCTGGCATCCTCAGGGTGACACCAGCCACGACCTGGGTCAACGGCAGCGCGGGGTCGTCACCGTGTCGGGGAGATGTCGCCTTCGTCACCTCACGGTGAAGTCCGGCACCCCGTGCACGTCCTCGTCCCGGTGCTCCACCGCGGTCACCGAACCCGGGGCACGCGGCCCGGAGAGCTCGGCGAGCACGACCCGCACGTCGTCGTCCGGCCCCTCGAGGACGACCTCCACCCGGCCGTCGGGCAGGTTCGTCGCGGACCCGGTCAGCCCGCGCGCGCTCGCCGTTTGGCGCACGAACCACCGGTAGCCGACGCCCTGCACCTGCCCGTCGACCAGCGCGACCACCCGCCGCGGCGTGCTCATCGGACCGAGCGGGCGCGCGGACGGGGCTGGCACTGCGGGCAGCTGTAGCTGGACCGGTTCATGAACGACTCCCGGCGGATCGGCGTGCCACACCGTGGACACGGGCGGTCCACCTGGCCGTACACGGCCAGGTGGCGGGAGAAGTACCCGCTCTGCCCGTTGACGTCGACGTAGAGCGAGTCGAAGGAGGTACCGCCCTGCGCCAGGCTCTCGCCGAGCACGTCGCGCACCCCCTCCAGCAGGTCGCTCACCTGGGCGCGGGTGAGCTTGTCGGTGGACCGGGCGCCGTGCAACCGGGCCCGCCACAGCGACTCGTCGGCGTAGATGTTGCCCACCCCGCCGATCAGCGTCTGGTCCAGCAGCGCCCGCTTGACCTCGGTGTGCCGGCGGCGGAGGGCGGCGCTGAAGGCGTCGACGTCGAACCCGGGGTCCAGGGGGTCGGTGGCGATGTGCGCCAGCCGCGCCGGGAGCCCGTCACCCGGGGCCTCCTCGACCGCCAGCCCACCGAAGGTCCGCTGGTCGACGAAGCGCAGTTCACGACCGCCGTCGGTGAACCGGAACCGGGCCCGCAGGTGCACCTCGTCGGGCTCGGCGGGCTTCTCCACCAGCAGCTGCCCGCTCATGCCCAGGTGGGCGACGAGGGCCCGCCCGGACGGTGCGCCGTCCGGCTCGGCCAGCGGCAGCCAGAGGTACTTGCCGCGACGGTGTGCGGCGGTGAGCGTCCGGCCGGTGAGCGCGGCGACGAAGTGCTCGGCGCCCTCCAGGTGCCGGCGCACCGCGCGGGGGTGGTGCACCTCGACCTGACGGATCGTCCGGCCGGCGACCCAGCGTTCCAGGCCCCGGCGGACGACCTCGACCTCAGGCAGCTCCGGCACGGCTCAGTCCCGCGTCGGTCCGCCGTCGGCCGACAGGGCGCGCCAGGCCGTCTCGGCGGCCTCCTGCTCGGCGGCCTTCTTCGTCTTGCCGGCCCCCGATCCGCGCACCTCACCGGCCAGCAGCACGGCGGCGGTGAAGGTCTTGGCGTGGTCGGGACCGTCGTCCTCCACCTCGTAGACCGGTGCGCCCAACCCCCGGGACGCGCCGAGCTCCTGGAGGCTGGTCTTCCAGTCCAGGCCCGCGCCACGGGTGGCCGACTCGGCCAGCAACGGGTCGAACAGCCGGTGCACGACCGCCGCCGCGGAGTCAAGCCCCTGACCGAGGTGGACGGCACCGATCAACGCCTCGAGCGCGTCGGCGAGGATCGAGTCCTTCTCCCGGCCGCCGGTGGCCTGTTCACCCCGGCCCAGCAGCAGATGCGGCCCGATGCCCCCCTCGCCGAGGGACCGGGAGACGCGGGCCAGCGAGGTCATGTTGACCACCGAGGCACGCAGCTTCGCCAGCTGCCCCTCGGGCAGGTCGGGGTGGCTGCGGTACAGCTCGTCGGTGACCACCAGGCCGAGCACCGAGTCGCCGAGGAACTCCAGGCGTTCGTTGGTCGGCAGCCCACCGTTCTCGTAGGCGTAGGACCGGTGGGTCAGGGCCAGCGCGAGCAGGTCACCGGAGAGCTCCAGGCCCAGCGCGTCGAGCAGCCAACGGGCCGCCCGTTCGGCGTGTGCGGCACCACCCGCGGGCGCACGGACACCGGCGTCCTGGGCCCCGGGCTCCCCGGGGAGGGAGCCCGGCACCGAGGACGCCGGTGCGCTGGTCGACTGCGCCACGCTGGAGCTGCGCAGGTCAGACCGAGAGGACCTGGCGACCGTCGTGCTGGCCGCAGGTGGGGCACGCCTGGTGCGGCGGCTTGAGCTCACGGCATGCCGCGTTGGGGCAGGGCGCCAGCGTGGGGGCCGTGGCCTTCCACTGCGACCGGCGAGCACGGGTGTTGCTCCGGGACATCTTCCTCTTCGGAACGGCCACGGTCAGTTCTCCTCTGGGTCGGTGCGGTGGGTGGACCCCGGCTGGGGTCCGGCCGCGCTGTCGGTCGGGTCGGCACTGTCGGCCGTCTCGGTGAACCGGGCTGCGAGCCCTGCCCACCGGGGGTCGAGCACCTCGTGGGAGTGGTCGGCAGGGAGGTCGTCGAGCCGCTCGCCGCACTCGACGCACAGGCCCGCGCAGTCGGGCCGGCAGGTGGGCGACAACGGCAGGGTGAGGACGACGGTGTCACGGACCAGCGGAGCGAGGTCGAGCCGGTCGCCGTCGATGCGGCGCACCTCGTCCTCGCCGCTGGTGGCCTCGGTGGTGCTGCCCGCGTAGGCGTACAGCTCCTGGACGTCGAGCGTCAGGGTGTCCTCGACCGGCTCGAGGCAGCGGGCGCACTGGCCGGTGACCGGAAGCTCGACCCGGCCGCTGACCAGGACGCCCTCCATCACCGACTCCAGGCGCAGGCGGAGCTCGACCGGCGCGCCCTGGGGGACGCCGATCATCTCCACACCCCAGCCGCTCAGGGCCGGGAGGGTCTTCTCCCACTCGCGCATCGAGCCGGCGCGGCGGCCGAGCTCCCGGAGGTCGATCCTCCAGGCCTTCTCGGCGGCCTTCTCGGCCGGCGTGGGGAGCGGCTTGTCGACGGGGTCGCCGACCGGACGCCGGACGTCGGTGGACGCAGCGTCGGAGGACGGCCCCGTGGAGCGCGCAGAGGAAGGAGGCATGTCGGTACTCGTCGTCGTCGATGGTGGGGGCGCCGGCGCGGGGCCCACGCCGGACGGGCACGCGGGACGGCAGCAGCCGGACAGACGTCCAGCCTACCCGATCCCCCGGTCCGCCCTTCCCGGTTAGGGGGTGGGCGGAACGGTCACGGGCTGCGGAGGTTGTCCCGGGCCTTCTCCACCGAACGCGCCATGTGCGCCAGGGTGTTCCCGAAGTCGGCCAGCCGGCTGTCGACGTAGTCGTCGACCTCGGCCCGCATCCGGGCCACCTCGGCCACGGTCTGGGCACCGAGCTCGTCGGCCCGGTCGACCGCGGTGCGGTACACCTCGGTCTCGGTGAGCAGTCGCTCGTGCTCGGCCTGGCCGGCGGCGATCAGCTCGGCGCGCTGCTCCTGCCCGTCCCGGACCAGCTGGTCGCGCAGCCGGCGGCCCTCGGCGAGCAGCTCCTCGGCCTCCTCCTCCGCGCTGGCGAGCAGCTCGTCGGCCTGGGCCTGCGCCTGGGTGAGGATCTCGTCCCGCTGCCGACGGGCGGTGCCGACCAGCTCCTCCCGCTGCCGGCGGGCGGCCACGACGACCTGCTCGCTCTCGCTGCGGGTGCGGCCGGTGAGCCGCTCGGCCTCGGCCTGGGCCTGCTGCAGGATCTCGGCGCGCTGCTCGACGATCGCCCCGGCCTGCTGGACCTCCTCGGGGAGGTTCTCCCGGAGGTCGTCGAGCAGGTCGAGCAGGTGGTCGCGCGGCACCATGCAGGAGCTGGACATCGGCACGCTGCGGGCGTTCTCGATGACCGTCGTCAACTCGTCGACGGTCTCGTAGAGCCGGTACACGACCTCCGTCACGACTGCCTTCCCTTCGTCTGCGCCACCAGCCGGTCGTTGACCGCCTTGGGGACCAGGGACGACACGTCGCCGCCGAAGCGGGCGATCTGCTTGACCAGGCTGGAGGACAGGTGTCCGACCTGCGGTGCGGTGGGCACGAACAGCGTCTCGACCGCGGCGAGCTCACGGTTCATCTGGGCCATCTGCAGCTCGTACTCGAAGTCACCGACGGCCCGCAGGCCCTTGACGATGACCGGGATCTGGTTGGCCAGGCAGTAGTCGACGAGCAGGCCCTCGAAGCTGTCGACCGTGACGTTGGGCAGGTCGACGACCGCCTCGCGCAGCAGCGACATCCGCTCGTCGACGTCGAACAGGCCCGCCTTGCCCGGGTTGACCAGCACCGCGACGACCAGCTCGTCGTACAGGCCGGAGGCGCGCGCGATCACGTCGACATGGCCGTTGGTGACCGGGTCGAACGAACCGGGACAGACCGCTCGCCTCACGACAAGCGACCGTACCGGAGCACCGCCTCTCCGTACCGCCGATCACGCAGTCCGTCGAAGGGTGTCGGCCACACGAAGGGGTGGTCGCGACTGGACCGCTCCACCACGACGACGGCGTCCGGGGCCAGCCAACCCCCGTCGACCAGCGAACCGAGCACGCCCAGCACCTCCTCGTCGGGGGTGGAGTAGGGCGGGTCGGCGAACACCAGGTCGAAGGCGGCCGGGGGCTGACCCCCGACGACCGTCGGCACGCTGCCGGGCAGCACCACGGCACCGGGCAGACCCACGGCGGCGATGTTGGCGCGCAGCACCGGCAGCACCCCGCCCCCGGACTCGACGAAGACCGCCTCCGCCGCCCCACGCGACAGCGCCTCCAGCCCGAGCGCACCGGAGCCCGCGTAGAGGTCGAGCACCCGGGCGCCCTCGACGTCCAGCAGCGACCCGAGGGAGTTGAACAGGCCCTCCCGGGCGCGGTCGCCGGTGGGCCTGACCCCGGTGCGGGGGACCTTGAGCCGGCGGCCACCCGCGACCCCTGCGATCAGCCGCGTCATGCCCTCGGCCCCCTGCAGGGGCCCGCCACGAGCTCGCGAGTGGTGGGGGGCAGGGGGTCCTTCACGCCTTCTCCAGGTAGGTGGCGCGCTCGTCCAGGGCCAGGGCGGCGACGGCGGCGGCCAGCTCGGGGTGGTCGGCGAGGCCGCGGCCCTGCTCGACCAGCGCCGTGGCCTCCACCCTGGCCTCGGCGATGAGCGCCTCGTCGTGCAGCAGGGACAGCAGCTTCACGTTCGAGCGACGGCCGGACTGGGCCGCGCCGAGGACGTCGCCCTCCCGGCGGGTCTCCAGATCGAGCCGGGCGAGGGCGAAGCCGTCGGTGGTGGAGGCGACCGCGGCCAGCCGCTGCCCGGTCGGTGAGGTGCTGGGTGCCTCGGTGACCAGCAGGCACAGCCCGGCGTGCTTCCCGCGGGCCACCCGGCCGCGCAGCTGGTGCAGCTGGCTGACGCCGAACCGGTCGGCGTCCATCACCACCATGACCGTGGCGTTGGGCACGTCGACCCCGACCTCGACCACGGTGGTGGCGACCAGGACATCGACCTCTGCGGCGGCGAAGGCGCGCATCCGGGCCTCCTTCTCCTCCGGTGGCATCCGGCCGTGCAGCACCTCCACCCGCAGCGACGACAGCGGGCCGGCGCGCAGCCCCTCGGCGACGTCGAGCACCGCGAGCGGCGGGCGCTTGTCGCTGGTCCCACCCTTCTCCTCCGGTGGCGGCGCGCCGTCCGCGTCGTCCGGCCCGTCGTCGCCCTTGCCGCCGTCCTCGAGGTCGCCGATCCGGGGGCACACGACGTAGACCTGCCGGCCGGCCGCCACCTCCTCGCGGACCCGCGCCCAGGCGCGGTCCAGCCAGGCCGGCTTCTCCCCCAGCGGGACGACCGAGCTGGACACCCCGCCACGGCCGGCCGGGAGCTGACGCAGCGTGGAGGTCTCCAGGTCGCCGTAGACGGTCATCGCCACGGTGCGCGGGATCGGGGTGGCGGTCATCACCAGCACGTGCGGCGGCTTCGTGCCCTTGGCGCGCAGCGCGTCCCGCTGCTCCACCCCGAACCGGTGCTGCTCGTCGACGACGACCAGCCCCAGGTCGGCGAACTCGACGCCCTCCTGCAGCAGTGCGTGGGTGCCCACGACGATGCCGGCGCTGCCGTCGGCGACCGCGGCCCGCGCCTCCCGGCGGACGGCGGCCTTCTGCGAACCGGTGAGCAGCACCACCCGGGTGCCGGTCGGGTCCCCGTCGAGCTCCCCGGCACGCCCCAGCGGGCCCAGGATCGCCGCCAGGCTGCGGGCGTGCTGGGCGGCGAGCACCTCGGTGGGGGCGAGCAGCGCGGTCTGCCCACCGGCGTCGACGACCTGCGCCATCGCCCGCAGCGCGACCACCGTCTTGCCCGACCCGACCTCGCCCTGCAGCAGCCGGTTCATCGGCTGCTCGCGGGCCAGCTCGGCGGCCAGCTCCTCGCCGACCTCGCGCTGGCCGTCGGTCAGCGAGAACGGCAGGGCGGCGTCGACCGCGTCCAGCAGCCCACCGCTGCGCGGTGGCCGGGCGATCCCCGGCTCGAGTGCGGCGGCCCGGCGGCGGGCGGCCAGCGTCGCCTGCAGGACGAGCGCCTCGTCCCACTTGAGCCGCTCGTCGGCCTCGTCGACCTGCTCCTGGCTCTCCGGCCGGTGCTTCTGCCGCAGCGCCGTGGCCAGGTCGACCAGGCCGTGCCGCTCGCGGACGGATGCCGGGATCGGGTCGTCGAGGAGCTGCTCCAGCGAGCGGGCGTCGTCCATCAGCAGCTTGACCGACTTCTGGACCACCCAGCTCGAGACGTCCTTGCTCGCCGGGTAGAGGGGCACCATCGCCCGCGCCCAGTCGTCGTCGTCTCCGGTGATGATGTGGCAGTCGGGGTGGGTGAACTGCTTGTCGCCCCGCCACAGCCCCACGGTGCCGGCGAACAGCCCCCACTCGCCGACGTCGAGGTGCGCGTGCCGGTTGTTGAAGAAGACCAGCCGCATGCTGCCCGCGCCGTCGCCGACGGTCACCTCGGTGAGCGTCCCGCGGCGCTGCTGCATCCGCCGGGTGCTCACGCTCTTCACCTGGGCCAGCACGGTCACCCGGTCGCCGACCTCCAGGCCGTCGAGCCGGGTCATCTCCCCGCGCCGGGCGTAGCGGCGGGGGTAGTGCCGCAGCAGGTCGCGCACCGTGTGCAGGGCCAGCTGCTCGGCCATGACCTTCGCCGTCTTCGGGCCGAGCACCCGGGTCAGCGGGGTGTCCATGGAGATGGCCACTACTCGACGCCGATCAGCAGGGGCACCGCCCCGGCACCGCCGGGGTACCGGACGACCTCGACCGTCGGGTGCACCGCCGAGAGGTGGGCACACACCGCATCGCCGAGCGCGGGCTCCTCCCCCACGACGACGGTGGCCATCTCCCCGCCCGCCGACAGCAGCCGGTCCAGCAGGTCCCGGGCGACGGTCACCGGGTCGGCACCGATCACGACGACGTCGCCCTCCGCGCTGCCCAGCACGTCCCCGGGAGCGCAGCGGCCGGCCGAGGTCAGCGCCTCCTGCTCGGCGACGGTCACCTCTGCCCACCGGGTCGCGGCTGCGGCCTCGGCCATGGCGATGACGTCGTCACCGAACCGACGGGCCGGGTCGGCGACGGCGAGCGCCGCGAGGCCCTGCACGGCCGACCGGGTGGGGACGACCACGACGTCCCGGCCCTCCTCGCGGGCCCGGTCGGCGGCGCGGGCGGTGACCGCGGTGACCTCCCAGTGGTTGGGCAGCACGACGACCTGCTCGGCCCCGGTGTCCAGCACCGCCTGCAGGACGGCGTCCTCGTCGACCGCGTCGACCGGCGCGGTCAGCACGGTGACCCCCTCGGTGCCGAAGAGCTCGGCGAGCCCGGCGGAACAGGCCAGGGCGAGGACGGCGCGCGCCCCTGCGGCGGCGGCCGGCGCCCGCACCGGCGCCAGCGGGGTCACCGAGATCCGGTGCGGCCGACCTGCCTCGATGCCCGCCTCCACCGCCGCGCCGACGTCGCTCACGTGGACGTGCACGTTCCACTCCCGGCCGTCCGGGGTGTCGACCCCGACGACCACCAGGCAGTCGCCCAGCTCGGCCAGCCGGGCCTGCAGCCGGGCGACGGCCGCGTCGTCGGAGTCGGCGAGCAGGAACTGCACCTCGCTGCCCGGCCCCGGCGCGGGGGCGGCCGGCACCGACCACCGGCGAGGGCGGGCGGGCCGCCCGTCCAGCGGCGCGCGGGCCGGCGTCGTGCCGGTGACCGTGCCGACCAGCGCGTCGAGCACCAGACACCAGCCGGCACCCCCGGCGTCGACCACCCCGGCGTCGCGCAGCGCGGCCAGCTGGCCGGTGGTCGCCCGCAGCGCGGTGAGCGCGCCCTCGGCTGCTGCCCGGACGACGTCGGCCAGTGCGGTCTGCCCCTCGGCGACGGAGCCCGTGGCCGCGTCGGCGCCGGCCCGGGCCACGGTGAGGAAGGTGCCCTCCGCCGGATCGGCGACCGCGGCGTAGGCGGCGCCGGCGGCCGCGGCCAGCGCATCGGCGAGCACCGGCCCGTCGACGCGTGGGGCGCCGGCCAGCCCGTCGGCGAGGCCGCGCAGCAGCTGCGCCAGGATCACCCCGGAGTTGCCCCGGGCGCCCAGCACGGCGCCGCGCGCCAGCACGGTCCACGCGGACTCGGTGCCGTCGGCGCTGGTCAGCGCCGCGTCCCCGGCCTGGGCCGTCATCAGCAGGTTGGTGCCGGTGTCGCCGTCGGGGACGGGGAAGACGTTCAGCTCGTCGAGCCGGCCGCGCGCTCGGGTCAGCGTGTCGACGACGGCGGAGCTCCACCGGCCGACCGCGGCCTCGTCCAGCGCCTCCAGCACGTGCCGGAGGGTACCGGGGCCCACCGACACGACCCGGCGCCCAGGACCTCCCGCTGCCGCCTCTGCCCCCGGGGACGGGGCGGTCCGACACGGCACGAGAGCACCGGCTACAGTGGTCTCCAGTTGTGCGTGGCTGGACCATGCCCTGGGCTCTCGCCCCGGGTCTCCGCCGAGCACGCGACCTGACTTCAGCTGGACCAATTCTCTGGGAGTGATCGACCGTGGCTGCCGTGTGCGATGTGTGTGGCAAGGGCCCCGGTTTCGGCATGTCGGTGTCGCACTCGCACCGCCGCACGCCGCGCCGTTGGAACCCGAACATCCAGTCCGTCCGCGCCGCGCTGACCGGCGGTGGCCGCCAGCGCATGAACGTCTGCACCTCGTGCATCCGCGCGGGCAAGGTCGCTCGGGCCTGAAGGAACACCCCCTCCTCCGCACCCCTCGCACGCTCGGGGTGAGCTGGACGGGGCCGGGACCCTGCAGGGGGCCGGCAGACCAGGCGCGACTGAGTTGACAAGACCCCGGAGGTCCGAGGACCTCCGGGGTCTTCTCACGTCCCGGGTCGGCTCAGCGGCCGATCCCGCGGGCCCGGGCCGCGGTCACCACCAGGTCGACGACGGTGGCGTGCGGCAGCGCCGTGCTGTCCACCACCAGGTGGTAGTGCCGGGCCTCCGCCGGATCGCAGCGGTAGAAGTGCCGCACGTACGCCGTCCGGGCGGCGTCGGAGGCCTCCTGCTCCCGGCGCACCTCCTCGACGGGCAGGTCCAGGTGCTCGACCGCGGAGGCCAGCCGGCGCTCCGGCGGGCCGTCCAACCGCACGTGCAGGACGTCGGGCCGGTCGTGCAGCACCATCGCCCCCGCCCGCCCGAGGACGACGCCCCCCGGGCCGGCGGCGATCTCGGTCAGCACCCACTCGGTCTGCTGCCGGTAGGCCCGCTCGTCGGGCAGCGACCCGGTGGGCAGCACCCCGCCCACCGGGTCGGGCATCGTGCCCAGCGAGCTGACCAGCCGCCACAGCCCGCGGGTGATGGTCTCGTCGTTGGCCTCGGCCTCGGCCACCGGCACCCCGAGCCGACCCGCCACCTGCGCCGGGATGACCCGGTCGTGGAAGGGCAGGCCGAGCCGCTCGGCGACGGCCGGGGCGATCTCCGCGCCGCCGGCGCCGAAGGACGCCGAGAAGGTCACGACGCCCATGCGTCCTCCTCCGGCTCGGGCCGGTCGGCGGCCAGCTCCTTGCCGAGGAAGACCGCCTCGGGCGAGTCCGCGTAGATGCCGTAGCCGGCCACGGGGTGGTACCCCGCCCGGTCGTAGAGCGCCAGGGCCTCGGGCTGCCGGTCACCGGAGTTCAGCAGCAGCCGCTCGTGCCCGGCTGCAGCCGCGGTGCGCTCCAGCTCGGCCAGCAGCAGCGCGGCCAGCCCGCGGCGCCGGAAGCCGGGCTCGACGTACATCCGCTTGAGCTCGGCGACCCCGTGCCCGTGCGCCCGCCAGCCGCCGCAGCCGGCCGGCACCCCGTCGACCTCGGCGACCAGGAACAGCCCCAGCGGCGGGGAGAACTCCGCCGGGTCCACCACCGCGGCGTCCCGGCCGCCGTACCGGACGACGTACTCCTGCTGCACCCGCTCGATCAGGTGCTGGGCCACCGGGTCGGCGTACCCGACGGCGCGCAGCTCAGCCGAAGTGGACATGCCCCGCCCCCTCCCCCAGTTCCTCGGCCACCCGGCTCGCGGGCACCCCGTCCACCTGCACGCCGGGCCCGGCGTCGCCCGGCTCGTGCACCGCGCCGACGACCGTCCAGCCGTCCGGCAGGTCCACCCCGGCCGGGAAGGTGGCCACCAGCGCGTGGTCCTCACCGCCGGTCAGCACCCAGGCCATCGGGTCACCGCCCAGCGCCGCCGCGACCTGCGGGAGCGGTCCGGCCGGGTCGACGAACGCCTGCTGGAGTGCGGCCCGGTCCAGCTCGATCAGCACCCCGCTGTCGGCGGCCAGGTGACCGGCGTCGGCGAGCAGCCCGTCACTGGTGTCGCACATCGCGGTCGCCCCGGCGTCCGCGGCGGCCGGGCCGGCGGCGTAGGGCGGGGTCGGCCGGCGGTGCGCACGGACCGCGGCGATCGGCGAGGAGAAGCCCCGGCGCAGCACGGCCAGCCCGCAGGCCGACCAGCCCAGCCGTCCGGCGACCGCGACGACGTCCCCGGGCCGGGCACCGCTGCGCAGCACCGGGGCCCGACCACCCAGGTCGCCCAGCGCCGTCACCGACAGCACGACGGCCTGCGAGTCCGGCGCGCTCGCCGAGGTGTCCCCACCCACCACGGCCGCACCGAAGGGGGCGCACTCCGCGGCCATCCCGACGGCGACTCCCTCCAGCCAGCCGGCCGGGGTGTCCGCCGGGCAGGCGAGCCCGACCAGCAGGGCGGTCGGCACCGCTCCCATGGCGGCGACGTCGGCCAGGTTGGCCGCCGCCGCCTTGTGCCCGACGTCCTCGGCCGAGGACCAGTCGCGGCGGAAGTGTCGCCCCTCCACCAGGACGTCGGTGCAGGCCACCACCCGACCGTCGGGGGTGCGCAGCACCGCGGCGTCGTCACCGGGGCCCACGTCGGCCACCGCAGCGGCACCGGAGCGGGCCACGACCCGGTCGATGAGGGCGAACTCCCCGATCGCGCCGACGCTGTCGTCCGGGTCGGGCCGGAGGCCCAGGGGGCGGGGCCGAGTCATCGGTCACTCCCCCCGACTGGGGTACGTTGCCGATCGGCCCGCTGCTCGGCAGGCCGGTCGCACCCCCAGCCGTTGCCGACGTGCCAGCCGGCGTCGAGGCACTGCCCGAGGAAGGTCAACCCGTGGTCCACGCCTACATCCTGATCCAGACCGAAGTCGGCAAGGCAGCCGCGGTCGCCGCGAGCATCAGCGAGATCGCCGGCGTGACCAAGGCCGAGGACGTCACCGGCCCCTACGACGTCATCGTGCGGGCCGAGGCGAACACCGTCGACGAGCTCGGCCGGCTCGTGGTGGCCCGGGTGCAGTCCGTCGACGGCATCACCCGCACGCTGACCTGCCCCGTCGTCAACCTCTGAGCCGCTTGAGCACCCCCGCCCCCGACCAGCCCGCCGCGCCGCCTCCCGACCCGTTGCGGCGGGCGGCGCTGATCGCCACCGCCGTCCTGGTGCCACTGGTGGTCGTCCTGCTGGTGCTGGTCAACGTGGTCGGCCGCGGCACCGACGCCGAGGACGAGCCGGGCGCGGTCGCGGAGATCTCCGGCACGACCTCGGCGCCGCGCGCCGACCTGCCGGCGCTGCCCGTCGACACCCCGCCGATCACCCCGGAGGCCGACCTGGCCTGCCCGGCGCTGATGGGCCAGCTGCCGCTCGACCTGGCCGAGGAGACGTCGCGCCCGGTCGACTCCGACAGCCCGTTCGCCTACGCCTGGGGCGACCCGGCGACCGTGCTGGTCTGCGGCGCCGAACCACCGGCCGGCTACGTGGTAGGGGGCCCGCAGACACTCGTGGTCTCCGGCGTGGAGTGGTTCGTCGACACCACCGACCCCGACGTCTACGTGTGGACGACGGTCGACCGCAACGTCCCGGTCCAGGTGCGCGTGCCGGCCAGCTCCGACAGCGCCGCCCCCACCGCGCTGAGCCCGCTCATCGCCGGCTCGATCCCCTACACCGAGCCGACCCCGGCACCACTGCCCGACTGAAGAAGGACCCCCGTGCCCCCCGCCACTCGCAAGCTCGCGGCGGGACCCTGCACGGGGGCCACCGTGCCGCTTCAGCCGGCCGGGAGCCGGTCGAGCTGCGCGGTGGTGACCGCCTCCAGCTCGCGGCGCGCCTCCTCCTCGGTGTCGGCGACGGCGGCGACCGCGACGGTGAAGACCCCGGCGGAGCACCAGGCGAAGACCGCCGGGCCGGCCATCCGGTGCTGGGGAGCCGGGTCGTCCTGGGCGAGCAGCACGCAGTCGTCCGGCAGCCCCGCCGGGGAGCGGTCCAGCACACCGCCGTAGTGCTCGGCGTCGTTGCGAGCCAGGTCGTCGGCGTAGGTGACGGCGCCGGACGGGTCGGCGAACTGGTCGAGGAAGACGCTGGTCAGCTCCTCCTCCGACCGCCAGAAGCGCTCCCAGCCGCGGGTGTACCCGTAGTCGGCGAGCACCTCCTGCTCGCGCTGCGCGTCCTGCCCGTAGCGGGCGACGTCGTCGATCGTCTTCTCCCCCGCCGGCGGGACCAGCTCGTCGTCGGGCACCCGCGGCAGCCCGGACGGGACGTCGTCGACCAGCAACGCCTCCAGCTCGGCCGGGCTGGCCGGGGTCGCCGCCGTCGTCGCGGCCTGCGGTGCCGGCACGGCCTCCGAGGACGAGCAGCCGGCACACACCGGGGCGACCAGCAGCAGCACTGCGGCCGTGGCGCGAGGCAGCAGCCGCCGCGAGGTCATCCGGCGCCCAGCACGGCGCCGTCCGGCGAGACGGTCGCGGCCGGGCTGGTGACCGGCAGCTGCCCGGCCAGGGCACCGGCCACCAGCCGGTCGACCAGTTCCGGGTAGCTCACCCCGGAGGCGGCCCACACCTGCGGGAACATCGACGTCGGGGTGAAGCCGGGCATGGTGTTCACCTCGTTGACCACCAGCCGGTCGGCTCCTGTGTCGGGGTCGGTGCCGAGGAAGAAGTCGACCCGGGCAAGACCGCGGCAGTCCAGCGCCAGGTAGGCACGCCGGGACACGTCCTGGATCCGGGTGACCTGCTCGGGCGTCAGGTCGGCGGGGACGTCGATGTCGACGGCCCCGTCGACGTACTTGACGCTGAAGTCGTACCAGTCGGTGCCGGGCCGGAGCCGGATCTCCGCCGGCACGCTGGCCTCGGGCGGCCCGGAGCCGGGCGCGGCGAGCACGCCGCACTCGATCTCCCGGCCGGGCACCGCGGCCTCGACCACGACCTTCGGGTCGACCGCGGCCGCCGTCGCGACGGCGGCCGGGAACTGCGCCCAGTCGGTGACCTTGGTGATGCCGATGCTGGAGCCGGCGCGGGAGGGCTTGACGAAGACCGGCAGACCCAGCCGCTCCCGGGCCGCCTGGTCCAGCACGGTCGGGTCGGGGCAGACCGCACCGTCCGCGTCGCGGAGCACCACGTGGTCACCCTGCGGGATGCCCGCCGCGGTGAGCAGCTTCTTGGTGAACTCCTTGTCCATCGAGGCGGCGCTGGCGAAGACCCCGGAGCCGACGTAGGGCAGCCCGGACATCTCCAGCAGGCCCTGGATGGTGCCGTCCTCCCCGTAGGCGCCGTGCAGCACCGGGAAGACGACGTCGACCTCGGTGAGCCGGCCGATCGCCTGCCCGGCGTCCAGCACCGCCAGCCCGCGGCCGGCCGGGTCGCCCACCAGCGACACCGCGGTGCCGTCGGTGACCTCGGGCAGCTGTCCGCCGTCGATGGCCAGGGCCTTGCCGTCGTGCAGCAGCCAGCGGCCGTCCCGGGTGATGCCGACCGGCACCACCTCGTACCGCTCCGGGTCCAGCGCGGCGAGCACGCTCCCGGCCGACACGCAGGAGATCGCGTGCTCCGCGCTCCGCCCGCCGAAGACGACAGCGACCCTGGTCCTACGCGCCTTCCCGGTCATCGCGCCGACCCTAGCCGAGGGTCCCGAGCGCGGAAGTCAGGTCGGCCACCAGGTCGGCGGTGTCCTCGATGCCGCAGGAGAACCGCACGAAGCCGGCCGGGACGGCGTCCCCGCCCCACTGGGCCCGCCGGTCGACCGTGGTGTGGATCCCGCCGAAGCTGGTCGCCGCCGCGACGAGCCGGCTGCTGCGCACCAGCTGCGCCACGGCGGCCTCGTCGGCGAGCTCGGCGGACACCACGCCGTTGGGGCGCAGCATCTGCCGGGTCGCCAGCGCGAACGACGGGTCCTGCGGCCGCCAGGGCCACCGGACGCCAGTGACCGCCGGGTGAGCGGCCAGCAGCTCCGACAGCGCCGCGGCGTTGGCGGCCTGCCGGGCCAGCCGCAGGTCCAGGGTGCCCATGGACCGGTGGGCCAGCCACGCCTCGAACGCCCCGGGGGTGTTGCCGGTGGTCTTGCGCCACGCGGCGATCCGGGTGTGCAGCTCCCGGCCGCGCTCGGTGCGGGCCGTGCTGACGTGCCCGAGCAGCACGTCGCTGTGCCCGGTCAGGGCCTTGGTGTCCGAGCCCACGGTGACGTCCGCCCCCAGGGCCAGCGGGCGCTGGCCGATCGGCGAGGCCGTGGTGTTGTCCACCACCAGCAGCGCACCCGCCGCCTGGGTGGCCCGGGCGACGGCGACGATGTCGCAGACGTCCAGCTGCGGGTTGCTGGGGGTCTCCAGCAGCACCAGCCGGGCGCCGTCGAGGTCCCCGCGGGCGGCGACGTCCTCGATCTCCAGGGTGGGCACCAGCTGCACCTGGACACCGAAGCGGGCCAGCTCGTCGCGGGCGAGCACCCGGGTGGCGTAGTAGCCGTCCGACGGCAGCACGACCCGGTCGCCGGGGCCGACCAGTGCCAGGACGGCGGAGCTGATCGCCGCCATGCCGGTGGCGAAGGACAGGCAGTCGCCGCCGTCGAGCTCGCCGACCGCACGTTCGAACACCCGCAGCGTCGGGTTGTCCGGGCGGGCGTAGCCGTCGGCGCCCTGCCAGCCGGGGGCCTCGTCCCCGAGGTGGTACGGCGCGGCGAAGACCGGCGACGGCCGGAGCGGGGTGCCCGGCACCGCCGGGTCGTCACCGGCGTGGACCAGCCGGGTGCCGTCGCCGAGGTCGGCGGGCAGGTCAGGAGTGGTCACGGACGGTCCTCCACGGGTGTGCGACGGCGCCCCCGGGGAGCTACTCCGGCTTGGCCTCTCGGGACATCATCTCGCGCACCATCTGGGCGGCGGACTCGCCCTCGTGGCAGACCCGGACCACCGCCTCGGTGATCGGCACGTCGACCCCGTGCGCGCGGGCCAGGTCCAGCACCGAGCGGCAGCTCTTCACGCCCTCGGCGGTCTGCCGGGTGATCTGCTCCACCTCGGCGACGGACATGCCCTGCCCGAGGTGCTCACCGAAGGTGCGGTTGCGCGACAGCGGTGAGGAGCAGGTGGCGACCAGGTCGCCCAGCCCGGCCAGCCCGGCGAAGGTGGTCACGTCGGCGCCGAGGGCGATGCCCAGCCGGGCGGTCTCGGCGAGACCGCGGGTGATCAGCGAGGCGCGCGTGTTGTCCCCGAAGCCGAGGCCGGCGGCGACCCCGCAGGCCAGCGCGATGACGTTCTTGACCGCGCCGCCCAGCTCGCAGCCGACCAGGTCCGGGTTGGTGTACGGCCGGAAGTAGCGGGTGTGGCAGGCCGCCTGCAGCGCCGCGGCCCGGTCGTCGTCGGAGCAGGCGATCACCGTGGCCGAGGGCTGCTCCTCGGCGATCTCCCGGGCGAGGTTGGGCCCGGACAGCGCCGCCACCCGGTCGGCACCGGCGCCGGTGACCTCGCGGATCACCTCGCTCATCCGCTTGGTCGTGCCGAGCTCGACGCCCTTCATCAGCGACAGCAGCGAGGAGTCGGCGGGCAGCAGCGGCGCCCAGTCGGTGAGGTTGGCCCGCAGCGTCTGGCTGGGCACGGCCAGCACGACGACCTCGGCACCGTCGAGCGCCTCGGCCGCGTCACCGGTGGCGCGCACCGCGTCGGGCAGCCGCACCCCCGGCAGGTAGTCGGCGTTCTCCCGGCTCGCGGTGATCGTCGCGGCCAGCTCGGGACGGCGGGCGTGCAGCGTCACCGAGCACCCGGCGTCGGCGAGCACCTTGGCGAAGGTGGTGCCCCAGGAGCCGGCGCCCAGCACCGCGGCGCGGGTCATGCGGCCGCCCCGGCGCGCGGGGTGGGCACGGTGGCCGTGCGTGGCGACAACTGCTCGGACACCGGGCCCCTTCCGTCTCGTGGCCCGCCGGCGCTGCACCGGCGACCCGGCCCATGATCGTGCCCTCCGGCCCGGAGCGGCCCGCACGCGGCCCCGGGGTGTCGGGCGTCGTCGTCCTCAGCCGAGGCCGGGTGCCCGGTGGGTGAACCGCCCGCCGACCAGGGTGGCCAGCACCTCCATCGCCCGCAGGCCGTCGGCGCCGTCGCGGGCGAGGACCGTCGCGGGTGGCTCGGCCACCACCACCAGGTCCGCCACGTCCCCGACCCGGACCCCGCGCCGTCCCCCGCTGGCCGCGGCCAGCGCGGTGTCCAGGTCCAGGTGCTGCTCGGGGTGCCAGGCCGGGCGGTCGTCCAGCGACCGGTGGACGGCGCTGGCGATGCCGTCCCAGGGGTCCAGCGGGGCCACCGGAGCGTCGGAGCCCAGCACGATCTCCGCGCCGGCGTCGACCAGCGCCCGGTAGGGGAACGCCCGCGCCGTCGCGGCGGCCCAGTGCTGGTCGGCGGCGTCCCGGTCGTCCAGGGCGTGCCGGGGCTGCACGCTGGCGACCACCCCCAGCTCGGCGAAGCGCGGCAGGTCGGCGTCGTGCACCTGCTGGGCGTGCTCGATCCGCCCGGTGCAGCCGGCGGCGGCGAAGCCGTCCAGCGCGACCGCCGCGGCCCGGTCGCCGATGGCGTGCACGGCGAGGTCCAGCCCGGCCGCGCTCCCCCGGCGGAGCAGCCGCTCCAGCTCCTCCGGCGGGGTGCGCAGCACGCCGTGGGCGTCCGCTCCCGCCGCCCCCGGGTACGGGTCGTGGCAGAAGGCGGTGCGGGTGCCGAGGGAGCCGTCGACGAAGACCTTCAGCGGGCCCATCCGCACCCGGTCGGCGGCGACCGGGTCGACCACCCCGGGCAGCGGGTCGCCGCTGCGCAGCCCGGCGGCGATCGCCTCCTCCAGCCGGTCGACCCAGACCCCGGCCCGCACGCGCAGCGCGGGACCGCCCTCCCGCAGCCCGGCCCGCCGGGCCCAGGAGCCGATCAGGTCGCCGTACTCGAGGTCGACGACGGCGGTCAGCCCGCGCGCCGCCGCCGCGGCCGCGGCCTCCAGCACCCACCCGTCCAGGACGGCGGGGTCGACCCGGGCGGCCCGGGCCACGAGGTCCATCGCCTCCTGCTCGAGCACGAGCCCGGTCGGACTGCTCAGGTCGAACCGCCGCGCGGCGGCCGTGTTCGCCCAGGCGGTGTGCAGGTCCCCGCTGCCCAGGACCACGATCGTGTCCGGCGGCACCACCCCGGCCAGCGCGGCGTCCAGGACGGCGGCGGTGGCCGGCTCGCCCCACAGCGCGTCCCGGAAGCCGTGGCCCATCACCACCGCACCCGGAGCCGGCGGTGCGGCCCGCAGCGCGGCGGCCATGAGCCCGGCGGCCTCCTGTGCCGACCCGGCGGCGGAGACGTCGATCCGCCGCCGCGCCGCGGCCCACTGCTCCAGGTGGGTGTGCGCGTCCCGCAGGCCGGGCAGCAGCGCGGCCCCGGCCAGGTCCACCACCTCGACGGGGTCGGGCAGCCCGTCGAGCCCCGGGGCGCCGGAGGACAGGTCGTCGGCGATCGCCAGCACCCGCCCCTCGACGACCAGGACGTCCCGGGTGCGGTCACCGAGCCGGGCGGAGCGCAGCAGCAGGGCGGTCACCGGCCGACCCCGCCGGCGCGCCCGTCCTGCACCTGGGGAGCACGGACCTGGGCGGCCCGCTGCGCCCGGAACACCTCGGCCGGCCAGGCCGAGATGCCACCGAGCCGCACCGCGGCGGCGGTGCCGTCGTCGGCCCAGGTGTACTCGACCGTCTCGCCGGCCGCCCCGAACCCGGCGACCGCCTCCTGGCGCAGGGTGTCCGCGCCCTCGGCCGTGAGCTCCAGGTGCTCCTCGGCCGGCTCGGGGGCGCTGGGGTGCAGCAGCACCAGCCGGCCGCCCAGCAGCGCGACGTCCGTGGCGCCCCACAGGTTGACGAAGCGGCCGGCGTAGCGCGCCAGCTCGGCCGCCGGCGGCTGCGGCACGTCTGCGGGTGCGGCCAGGGCGAGGTCGAGCAGCCCGAACAGACCCCGGGCCAGCACGTCGGCCGGCCCGTCCACGGCGTTGGTCAGCACGCTCACGACGACGTGGGCCTCCGGGTCGATCCAGGTGCGGGTGATGTGCCCCGGGAAGCCGCCGCTGTGCCCGACCAGCCGCCGCTCCCCCTGCGTCCGGAGGTCCAGCCCGAGCCCGTAGTGCCGCGGCGGGGCCCCGTGCGCACGGATCTCGGACTCCGGTCGGCGCATCAGCCGCTTGGTGTCCTCCCGCAGCAGCCGGGCGTCGCCGGAGGTGAGGGCCGCCCCGAACGCGGTCAGGTCACGGGCGGTCGACCAGAACCCGGTCGCCGCGGCCATCGCCCGGGTGTCCACCGGCGGGATGGTCAGCCGGGTGTCCTCGCCGTCCAGCAGGCCGGTGTGCCCGGCGGCGTGCTCACCGGCCCGGGCCGGCGACCACTCCGGTCCGGTGTCGGCCAGGCCCAGGGGGTCGACCACCGCGCGCTGCACGTGGTCGGCGTAGGAGGTGCCGGTGACCACCTCGATCGCCAGCCCGAGCAGCGAGTAGCCGATGTTGGAGTACTTGAAGTGCTCGTTGCGCTCGAGGACCGCCCCCTCCTCGACCGCGATGCGCAGCAGCAGCTGCGCGTCCGGGAAGGGCCGGCCCAGCTGCCAGTGGTCGTTGTCCCGGCCGTCCCGGATGACGCCGCCCTGGTGCCCGAGCAGCTCGCGGACGGTGACCGCGGCCACCGCCGACCCCTCCAGCGCCGGCACCCACTGCCCGATCGGGTCGTCCAGCCGCAGCCGCCCGGCCTCGACCAGCTGCAGCACCGCGGTGGCGGTGAAGGTCTTGGAGTGCGAGGCGATCCGGAACAGGTGGCCGGGGGTCAGCGGCGCCCCGCTGTCCAGGTCGGCCACGCCCAGCGCGGTGTCCAGCACCAGCTCGCCACCGACCCGGACGGCGGCCTGCACGCCCGGCACCCGCAGCCGGCGGCGCTGGTGGTCCAGCCACGACTCCAGGTAGCCCGCCGCAGCGGTGGCGACCTCGGCGGTGCGCTCAGGGGTGGTGCTCATCGCGGCGGGCTCCTCGGGGGCGGCGGACTGTGCTGCGGGGAGCAGATCACCCTCCCCGGCGTCGTGTGCAGCGGGCCCTGGTGCCGACCTGCCCCAGCCTGCCCCGGTGTGCTGAGCTTGCCGGGTGCAGCGGTGGTCGGTCGTCGTCCCGGCGAAGCGGCTCGACGCGGCCAAGACCCGGCTGGCGCCGCTGACGGCGACGCTGTCCGGGGGCACCTCCGCCGCACACGAGGAGCTGGTGCTGGCCCTGCTGGGCGACACCGTCGCCGCCGCGCTGGCCAGCCCCGCCGTCGGCCTGGTGCTGGTGGTCACCGACGACCCGCGGGCTGCCGCCGTCGTCACCGGCCTGGGCGCCCGGACGGTCGACGACCGGCCCGGCCGGGGCCTCAACGCTGCCCTGGAGCACGGCGCCCGGGTCGCCCGGACCGGCGGCGCCGGCCCGCTGGCCGCGCTGAACTCCGACCTGCCGGCCCTGCGGGCCGCCGAGCTGTCCGATGCGCTGGCCGAGGCGGCCGGCCGGCCGCGCAGCTTCGTCGCCGACACCGCCGGCACCGGGACGACGCTGCTGGCCGTCCCCGCCGGAGAGCTCGACCCGCGCTTCGGCCCCGGTTCCGCCGCCGCCCACACCGCGGCCGGGGCGGTCTCCCTGACCGGGCGGTGGCCCGGGCTCCGCCAGGACGTCGACACCCCCGCCGACCTGGCGGCCGCCCGACAGCTCGGCGTCGGCCCCCGGACGACGGGGTTCCTGTCGTCGAACGCCAGGTGAGGCAGGATCGACCCGTGCCTGCTGCCTCTCCCCCGCTCCCCGCCGACCGCTTCCTCAACCGTGAGCTGTCCTGGCTGGACTTCAACTCGCGGGTCCTCGAGCTGGCCGAGGACGACGGCCTGCCGCTCCTCGAGCGGGTGAAGTTCCTGTCGATCTTCGCCAGCAACCTCGACGAGTTCTTCATGGTCCGCATCGCCGGGATGAAGCGGCGGCAGAGCACCGGGCTGACCGTGCGCTCCCCCGACGGCCTGACCATCCGGGAGCAGCTGGCCCGGGTCACCGAGCGCACCCAGGCCCTGGTCCACCGGCACGCCAGCGTCTTCGACAAGGACGTGGCGCCGCGGCTGGCCGAGCAGGGCATCCGGATCATCCACTGGTCGGACCTGGCCGAGGCCGACGCGATGCGGCTGCGGGAGTACTTCCGGGACCAGGTCTTCCCCGTCCTCACGCCGCTGGCGGTCGACCCCGCGCACCCCTTCCCCTACATCAGCGGGCTCTCGCTGAACCTCGCCGTCTCGGTGCGCGACCCGGACACCGGCGCCCCTCGCTTCGCCCGGATCAAGGTGCCCAACAACGTGCCGCGGTTCATCCCGATCGGGACGAACACCCGCAGCACGGACGCCGAGGCGGTGTTCCTCCCGCTGGAGGACCTGATCGCGGCGCACCTCACCGCGCTGTTCCCCGGCCTGGACGTGATCGACCACCACCTGTTCCGGGTCACCCGCAACGCCGACCTCGAGGTCGAGGAGGACCGCGACGAGGACCTGCTGCAGGCGCTGGAGCGGGAGCTGGCCCGGCGCCGGTTCGGCCCGGCCGTGCGCCTGGAGGTCACCGAGACGATGGACCCGCAGATCCTCGACGTCCTGGTGCACGAGCTGGAGATCAGCCCGGCCGACGTCGTCTCGGTGCCCGGGCTGCTCGACCTCGGCTCGCTGATGGCGCTCTACGACCTGGACCGCCCGGAGCTCAAGGACGAGCCGTTCGTGCCGGCCACGCACCCCCGGCTCAGCGAGGGCGAGACCCCCAAGAGCGTGTTCGCCACGCTGCGCGAGGGCGACGTGCTGGTGCACCACCCCTACGACTCCTTCGCCACCAGCGTGCAGCGGTTCATCGAGCAGGCCGCGGCCGACCCGGACGTGCTGGCGATCAAGCAGACGCTGTACCGCACGTCCGGTGACTCCCCGATCGTCTCGGCGCTGATCGAGGCGGCCCAGGCGGGCAAGCAGGTGGTCGTCCTGGTCGAGATCAAGGCCCGGTTCGACGAGGAGGCCAACATCAGCTGGGCCCGCTCGCTGGAGCGCGCCGGCTGCCACGTCGTCTACGGGTTGGTCGGCCTGAAGACGCACTGCAAGACCGCGCTCGTCGTCCGGATGGAGCACGGGGTGATCCGCCGGTACTGCCACATCGGCACCGGCAACTACAACCCGAAGACCGCCCGGATCTACGAGGACCTCGGCATCCTCACCGCCGACCCCCGGGTGGGCGCGGACCTCACCGACCTGTTCAACACCCTCACCGGCTACTCCCGGCAGACCACCTACCGCTCGCTGATGGTCGCCCCGCACGGGATCCGCGCCGGCCTGGTCGAGAAGATCCGCCGCGAGGCCCGGCACGCCGCGGAGGGCAAGCCCGCCGGGATCCGGATCAAGGTGAACTCGCTGGTCGACGAGCAGATCATCGACGCGTTGTACGAGGCGTCGCTGGCCGGTGTGCCGGTCGAGCTGGTCATCCGGGGCATCTGCGCGCTGCGACCGGGCGTGCCGGGGCTGAGCGAGAACATCCGGGTGCGCTCGATCGTCGGACGGTTCCTGGAGCACTCCCGGGTCGTCAACTTCGTCAACGACGGCTCCCCGGAGTGGTGGCTGGGCAGCTCGGACCTGATGCACCGCAACCTGGACCGGCGGGTGGAGGTGCTGCTGCGGGTCAACGACCCGGTGGCCGCCCGCCAGCTGAAGCGCATGTTCGACGAGGCGATGGCCCCGGACGTGCGCAGCTGGCAGCTGGCCGGCGACGCCACCTGGACCCGCACCGGCGAGCGCGACAACCAGAAGGAGCTGCTGGCGCTGCGGGGTGAGAACGCTGGCTGAGGACGACCGGTTGATCCCCGCGGCCGGCGGCGCGGTCTGGCGCCCCGCGGACGACGGCACGGTCGAGACCGCGGTGGTGCACCGGCCCAAGTACGACGACTGGTCCCTGCCCAAGGGGAAGCTGGACGCCGGAGAGCACCCGCTGGTCGCCGCGGTCCGGGAGGTCGGCGAGGAGACCGGCCTGCAGGTCGCGGTCGGCCGGCGCAGCGTGCAGACCCGGTACGCCCACCGCCAGGGCCCCAAACGGGTCGACTACTGGGTGATGCAGGCCGTCGGCGGGGCCTTCGTGCCCAACGACGAGGTCGACGAGCTGCGCTGGCTGTCGGTGCCCGAGGCCGTCGACCTGGTCAGCCACAGCCACGACCGGGCCGTGCTCGAGGACCTCGCCCGTACCGACGTGCCCCGGGCACCGCGGGTGCTGCTGCTGCGGCACGCCTCGGCCGGCGACCGGTCGGACTGGGACGGCCCGGACGAGACGCGTCCGCTGGACCGCCGGGGCCGCGCGCAGGCCGCGACGCTGGCCGCCGTCCTGCCGGTCTTCGCGCCGTCCCGGCTGCTGGCTGCCCCGCCGGTGCGCTGCGGGCAGACCCTCGACCCGCTGGCCCGCGAGCTGGGGCTCCCCGTCGGGCCGGTGCCCGAGCTGGGTGAGGAGGGGTTCGACGCCGACCCGCAGGCCGGGGTCGAGCTGGTGACCCGGCTGCTGGCCGACACCGACGCCGCCGGCCCGGTGGTCATCTGCAGCCAGGGCGGCGCCATCCCCGCGGTGCTGCTCGCCCTCGGGGTGCGGTGGCACGACACCGCCGGGGCGCTGTGGCCGCCGTCGGCGAAGGGCAGCGTGTGGGCGCTCGGCGGCCGGCCCGGCGCCCTGGTCGCCGACTACTACCGCGACTTCACCGCCGACCCCGCGGCGCCGGCCGGCACGCTCACGCCCAGCACCGCCGGCCGGAGCTGACCCAGGCCCCCTCTCAGCTGCCCGCCCCGAGCCTGCGAGGGGTGGGGGGAGAGGGGGTCC